>JAOUJM010000120.1 GCA_029883265.1 Gammaproteobacteria bacterium | reverse complement strand
ATACAGGTGATAACACTCCTGCGATTGTGCATACGCGCTTAGTGCCCGGTAACACCGTCGAAGTCGCCATTTCAGCTAAGGGTGGAGGTTCGGAAAATAAATCCAAATTGGTCATGCTAAATCCATCGGATAGCATTGCCGATTGGGTTATTCAAACCTTACCTACCATGGGTGCTGGCTGGTGCCCCCCCGGAATGTTAGGCATTGGTGTTGGCGGTAGCGCCGAAAAAGCAGTATTGATGGCCAAAGAATCACTTATGCAACATATTGATATGCCACAACTATTGGCGCGGGGGCCGAAATCGGCTTTAGAAGAATTGCGTATTGAGATTTATCAACGCGCTAATGCGCTAGGTATTGGTGCTCAAGGTCTTGGTGGTTTAACCACGGTATTGGATGTAAAAATTGTAGATTATCCCACCCATGCCGCTTCGAAACCTGTTGCCATGATTCCCAATTGCGCAGCAACAAGACATATTCATTTTAGCTTGGATGGTAGTGGACCTGCCGAATTACCTATTCCCAAAATTGAAGACTGGCCACAAGTCAGTTGGCAAGCCGGTGAGCATAGTCGCCGTATTAATTTAGACGAACTTAGCGCCGATGACATTAAAACCTGGCTACCCGGTGAAACGCTATTGCTAACAGGTCGATTACTCACTGGACGCGACGCCGCACATAAACGTTTAATCGAGATGCTGCATAAAGGCGAGCCGTTGCCCCAGGGTTTGGATTTTCATAATCGTTTTATTTACTACGTCGGCCCCGTCGACGCTGTAAAAGACGAAATCATTGGTCCCGCCGGACCCACCACAGCAACACGCATGGATAAATTTACCAATGATTTATTAGCAAAAACCGGATTAATTGGCATGATCGGCAAAGCAGAACGTGGACCGCAGGCTATTGAAGCAATAAAAAACCATGCGGCCGTATATTTAATTGCCACGGGTGGTGCAGCCTATTTGGTCTCGAAGGCTATCAAACAATGCAAAGTTATTGCATTCGAAGACCTAGGCATGGAAGCGATTCATGAATTTGTGGTGCAAGATATGCCGGTGACCGTTGCGGTGGATAGCCAAGGTCATTCCGTGCATCAAAGCGGACCACAAGAATGGAAAATAAAAATTGAACAGTTGAAAAAGAATTCCTGACAAAAACTATTCAGCACTCAAACCTTTTTTTTCCCGAATAAAACGAATCACAAATAGTATGGCCGGTGTGGCATGCATAAATAAATCAAAAATATCAATAGGCTTGCTTAATTCACCGGCAGCCAGCATTTTGAGTTTCTCCCATAAATGGGGTTCTGGCGAAATCGGTGCAATCAATAAAAACAAGGCAATGATTCCTAGCGGCATTAACGGTAGTTTATCTATCCATTTCATGGTTTTTACTCTTCATAATCTGAGTTAATCACTGAGTCATTCAAAAAATAATCTATAGAACGACTTAAAAATATCTGACTCCAACTATTTAGGTGTACTATGTTGCGATGCTATCGCAATCAAGGAGATATTTATGAGCCAGGACAAACCACAATCTGAACAGCTTGCCTGTGATATTTGCCTTAAAGAAATCCCTGATTCCGTGGACTCCACGTTTGAAGGTGATGACTATATTTCACATTTCTGCGGCCTGGAATGTTATGACCAATGGCAGCAACAAAAAGCGCAAAAAGAAGAAAGCGCTTAATCTTTACGCGCGCGCCGCTCAAATACCGTGGCAAGAATAAGCGCTAGGAAAAGCAGTCCTACAAACGGCAAGTTGCCATAAACAGCAAACGGGGTTAGGCCTGAACGTAGCTGCACTTCTCCACTCAGTACATGAGTCGTAAACTGCGGTGATGTGGCTAACACATCACCTTTTTCATTAATGATAGCCGAAACTCCAGTATTAGTTGCACGAACCAAATACCGAGCAGTTTCTTTGGCGCGCATACGAGCAATTTCTAAATGTTGATGCGGTGCCATGGAATCACCAAACCAGGCATCATTGCTCACATTGACTAAGAATTTGGCCGCAGGCAATGCCTCAATCACTTCATTACCGAACAGGTCTTCATAACAAATGGTTACACCAACTTCGGTGGATGCAACTCGTAAGGTACTTTGCTCACTCACGCCTGGCGAAAAGTCCGACATGGGAATATCAAATGTTTCGATAAACCAGCCATACAAACTTGGCAATGGCAAGTATTCACCAAAAGGAACTAGATGGCGTTTTTCATAAAAGTCTTCGTGTGCACCGACACTCGCTACTGAGTTGAAATAGCGTTTACTTGATTGATCGTAAATAGGCAATCCAATCAGCAGTTCGGACCCATTCATACGCGCTTCTTGCCCCAAAGATCCGATATAAGCTTTGGCTTGATGGTAAAATGCAGGTATGGCCGTCTCTGGCCAGATAATTAAATCCTTGCCCCAGTTTTCACGACTTAAGCGTGCATATAATTCCAGCGTTGGTAAACGCTGTTCAGGACGCCATTTCATGTTTTGGTCGATATTTCCTTGGATTAAACTAACCTGCAGTGATCGTTCTTCTTGATCAGACCATTGCAATTGATTTAACCCAAAGGGCAATAACCATAATACCAAAACAGCGGGAATCACATAGCGTTTGCTGCTGGGCAACATTATTAGACAAAACAATGCGCCCGCTGACCAAATCACTGCAAGCGAAATACTGAATACCCCCCATAGCGGCGCATAACCACTAAGCGCGCTATCAATTTGACTATAACCGATACTTAACCAGGGAAAGCCCGTAAAAATCCAACTGCGCACCCATTCCCATAACATCCAATTCATGGGAAAAAGCAGCAATGCATAAAAATAAACGGATTGTGCGGTTTTGCTAAAAAGTTTTTGCGTCATCCACGCACTTGCGGCAGTAAATAAAGCAAGAAACATAACAAATAAGGCAGTTATAAACATCGACAAGGGAATGCCAACACCACCAAAACGATGCATACTCACATGCACCCAGGACACACCAATTGCAAACATGGCCAAACCAAAAATCCAGCCGCGCCAAAAAGCACGCTTACTCGAGGTTTGCCACAGAGTAAGCATGAACAAAGCAACACCAAAAATCGCTAATGGGTAAATCGACCAAGGTGCAAAAGCAAAAGGAATGACCAAGCCAGCCAACAGCACTAAAGCATCACCTCGCCAACCGCGTATCCAAATCGCAAAATCATTCACGATGATTAATCCTTTTTTGCTGCTTCGTTTTTGAGTTTGGTCAATTGTAGCAAGTGCAAACGACGATTGTCTGCACGTATGACATGAAAACGAAAATTAGCAATGGTAATGGCTTCACCCCGTTTGGGCATACGTCCAAACTTATTCAATACCAAACCGCCAATCGTATCAAACTCTTCATCGCTAAAGTCCGCATCGAAATATTCATTAAAATCCTCAATCGGCGTCAATGCCTTGATGGAATATTTATTTTGCGCATATTGCAAAATATAGTTGGCATCATCGATATCCGTCTCATCCTCAATTTCTCCAACAATTTGTTCCAATACATCTTCGATAGTGACCAAACCTGCAACGCCGCCGTATTCATCGACAACAATCGCCATGTGATTACGATTGGCGCGAAATTCTTTTAATAAAACATTAAGGCGCTTGCTTTCAGGAACCACCACAGGTAAACGCATGGCATCACGTACGTCAAAGCGTCCACCATCTGTATCCTGGGCAAAATAAGCAAGAATGTCTTTTGCCAATAAAATCCCAATGACTTCATCACGATTTTCACCAATCACCGGGAATCGTGAATGCCCAGATTCGATAATAATCGGTAAATATTTTTCGGGAGAAACATCACGCTCAACCACAACCATTTGAGATCGTGGAATCATAATGTCACGCACTTGCATTTCGGAAACTTGCAACACCCCTTCGATCATTGCGAGGGAATCTGCATCGATAAGATTAAATTGTTCTGCTTCACGCAGTGATATCAGTAATTGTTCCCGGTCCCGAGGTTGGTTTTTTATGGCGCCAATGACGCGCTTATACCATGGCTCAGAACCGTTGCTAGATCGGCCTTCTTTCATTGAAGCGTATTTTTAGCCTCCGTAAGGATTTTCAAAATTAAGTTGTTGCATTATTTCTGTTTCCAGATGCTCCATCTCATTCGCATCTGCATCATTATTATGGTCGAACCCTAATAAATGCAAACAACCATGCACAACCATGTGCGCCCAGTGTGATTCTACTGGCTTGCATTGCTCCTCAGCTTCCCGCGCAACTACTGATGCAGCGATCACAATATCGCCTAACAAATCCACATCAAGCCCTTCGGGCAAGTCGGCAGGGAACGATAATACATTTGTTGGATTAGCTTTACCACGAAATTGCTGATTCAGATTCTGCATTTCGTTATCACTAACCACTCGAATACTCAGTTCAGCTTGATCCACCTGGTGTTGCAAGCTCGCTTTTGCCCATTGACTTATTTGTTCCTCGCCGGGCAGATATAATCCGTCGCTTAAATCATCAGCCCATTGGATATCAACGACAATGCTCATGGTTCCTTGTTTTCGGCCAATTCATAGGCGGCAACCACACGCTGCACCAAAGGATGACGAACCACATCTTTCTTATCGAAAAAAGTAAAACTTACACCTTCCACATCTTGCAAAATTTCTGTCACATGACGCAAACCAGATTGTTTATTGTTGGGCAAGTCAGTTTGCGTGACATCGCCGGTAACAATAACTTTGGAACCAAAGCCGATACGGGTTAAGAACATTTTCATCTGTTCGATCGTTGTATTCTGCGCTTCGTCCAAAATAATAAATGCTTCATTCAAGGTCCGACCTCTCATAAAAGCCAAGGGTGCGACTTCGATTACATGACGTTCGATTAATTTGCTAACATGCTCAAACCCTAGCATTTCATAAAGCGCATCATAAAGTGGTCGCAAATAGGGATCGATTTTTTGTGCCATATCCCCGGGTAAAAACCCTAAACGCTCGCCCGCTTCCACTGCTGGACGCGCCAGAATCAATCGGCGCACTTGGTTTTGTTCCATTGCTTGAACTGCTGCCGCCACTGCCAAATAAGTTTTACCTGTACCTGCAGGGCCAATACCAAAATTAATATCATGATTGAGTAGTTGTTTTAGGTATCGTGCTTGATTTGGACCGCGAGCACTAATGGTTTTATTGCGCAGTACTAAATCCAACTCCTCGGATTCACTTAAATTGGGATTATTTTGATTTTGCATTAAGGCTTCCGTATTGGACTCTTGTAAATAGAGCGCAACTTGCTCTGCATTTAAACTCTTTTTTGCGGTCGCTTGATAAAGTTGACGCAAGGTCAAACCTGCTTTGGTCGCCGCTTCGCTTTGACCAACAATTCGAAACACATTGCCACGATGGTTAACTTCGACACCAAGCCCTTTCTCCAATTGACGCAAATGTTCATCGCAAGGACCACATAAACTCGCGAGGCGCTTGTTATCCACCGGTTCGAGTCGCACATCAATGACTTCAGCCATTTTATTCAATCGAAAGCGCCTTTATTGATCAAGACCAATTAACCGGTGTTGCGGTGGGATGGGTTTCAGCAGTTGCGACAAATTCAGCACGCAAAGAGTTCGGTAGGGCTTCGGTAATTCGCACTTTCACAAACTTACCTATCCAAGTCTGGTCTGCATCAAAATTCACTACACGATTATTTTCAGTACGCCCTGATACCTGCTCGGGATTTTTTCGTGAAGGTCCTTCAACTAAAACGACTTGCTCACTACCAATCATATCTCGGCTATATTGTTGAGTATTTTGCACAATACGCGCTTGCAACAACGCCAAACGTTGTTTTTTGATGGCTATAGAAATATCATCAGGGAGATTGGCAGCCGGTGTTCCAGGGCGTGCGCTGTAAATAAAACTAAAAGAATGGTCAAAACCGATGTCAGCAATTAAGTCCATGGTCGCTTTGAAATCCATATCGGTCTCACCAGGGAAACCGATAATAAAATCCGATGACAAGCTAATATTGGGACGGGCTTGACGAAGTTTGCGTATCAGCGATTTATATTCTAAGGCCGTATGGCCACGTTTCATTAGGCTTAATACCCTATCTGATCCACTCTGCACAGGTAGATGCAAATGACTTACCAGTTGTGGCACTTCAGCAAAGGCCTGAATAATCGATTCATTCATTTCCACCGGATGCGAGGTCGTGAAACGAATGCGCTCTATGCCTTCAATTGCCGCCACATAATGGATCAATAAACCCAAGTCAGCAATATCACCATCATGAGTGCGTCCACGATACGCATTAACATTTTGCCCAAGCAGATTCACTTCACGCACACCTTGCTGAGCTAATTGCGCCACTTCTGCCAACACATCGTCAAATGGTCGAGAAATTTCTTCGCCACGAGTATAGGGCACTACACAAAACGTACAATATTTTGAGCAACCTTCCATAATGGAAACAAAAGCGCTAACCCCGTCAGCCCTAGGTTCGGGCAGTCGGTCAAATTTTTCGATTTCCGGAAAACTTATATCCATCACCGTGCGGCGTTGCTGCTCAGATTCAGCCAGCAACTCAGGTAAACGATGCAAAGTCTGCGGACCAAATAGCACATCCACATAAGGCGCACGCTGGCGCAATAAATCTCCTTCCTGACTGGCGACACAACCGCCGACGGCAATGCGGATGCTAGGATTTTTTAGTTTGAGTTCGCGCCAACGACCAAGCTGGGAAAAGACTTTTTCCTGGGCTTTTTCGCGAATTGAACAGGTATTGAGCAACAACACATCGGCTTCTTCTGCGACCGTAGTCAGCTGCATACCATAAGCATGATCGAGCACATCAGCCATTTTTGCTGAATCGTACTCATTCATTTGGCAACCGTGGGTTTGGATAAATAACTTTTTTGTCATCGTCTAATATTTTTCGGGAAACCGCGTATAATACTATGAACAATAATATTATTCTACTATTAAGCAAAGTAATCAATACATGTTTAGTCTTAACAAACAAATACTTATACTTAGTCTAGCGTTCTGCGGCAACGCCTGTGGCCCAGTACTGAATCCAGAGGAAAGCCAACAAGAGCTGAGACAACCACTATATCGGTTTCTCGTGAGTATGAAAGATCTAGATGAAGACCCTTTGCATATTGAGCAAAACCATAAGAGCCACAATTTTATTATTGCCACGACTGACACAGAATTAGCGCAACTTGCACGTGCGCAAATCAGCGTGCCGGATAGCCAGCGCTCACACATTAATGGGCGTTTATTGAGAAATGATGGCGGTTTTAACCATGCCTGGTCCTGGCATATTGGAATCAACGAATGGGTGTTAGCGGAAATCAGCATCGAATTATGCGACGCTGATCCTTATCATATTGAAGAGAATTTAGAATCGTATATGGCCCAATTTGAAGAAGGCGCAAGTTATTATTGTCCTTGGGGTAGTTCGATTGCGGCTGAATTACCTGCAATTGAATTCGCCAGCCTCAACCCCAGCATGTTATAACCTCAATTATATCCCAAGAGTAGAAATCTTGTTTTTTCATCAATAACTTGATTCATGAGCCATGTCTTATACACTTGAACTCATTAGAAGCACTTGAGCAAACTATTAAAACCAAAGGATCTCTAGCACGTGTTGTTTTCTTTAATGATTAGTCTTATCGCCACCATCATCGGTTTTCTTATCGTACATTTCACGACATTAAAAGATTTACCCGCGTCTTACCTATTCGCTGCGGGTTTATTTCTGGGTGGAATCATTGTCATGCTGGCTGTACGCAGAGCCGGTGGTGCCACGGGCGAAGAGGAAAGCGGTGAACAACAGGCCATTTTCGTTGGCAATCTGGCATTTAAAGCCAGCCGTCAGCAACTACATCGCCTGTTTAGTCAGTACGGTAAAGTCCACTCCACTAGGATTATGACTGACCGCCAAACTCGCAAACCTCGCGGATACGGCTTTGTAGTCATGGATAAAAACAATGCCATACAAGCAATCAAAGCTTTGGATGGCGCGCAATTCATGGGACGAGATTTAAAAGTTAGCGAAGCCAAAGGCGACAATCGAAATTAAAAACCAGTTCGCTTAGATGTAAACAAAAAAGCTTTCGCAACGACATAGGGACGGGAACATGTATAAGTACATATGGCTGTGTTTAGTTGTCTATTGGCTTGTTGCCTGCAGCCAACCACCGACACCTAACAAAGATGTTGTGGCATTGTTGTCTTACCAAGCCAACCTACAAAGCCAACAAGCCCTTAGCTTGAATGAAACCACCTATAACAAACTCATTTATTTATCATTCGCACCCAGCACGGGGAAACTAGATGTTGAAATCGAGTTTAATTACTGGGATACGGACACTGTAAGTTTGTTCCAGGGCGAGGCCGGCCGACCGGGTGTGCTAGTACGCGATTTGATATTTGACGGTCATCGCTGGCGGCTGGCTAATAATTTTTTACTCGATCAAGCTCAGATTGAACAATTGCAGCAAGGACGATTATATATCGAGTCTCGCAATCGTTACCAAAACCAATTACGCATTCGCGGACAAATTCTTTTACCCGAAATCGAACTTTATGCCGCCACGTTAGCTCCCATGCTATTGAATAGTGGCATTAACTATCGCGCCAAAGCTTTTTTCACCTATGATCCCAAGACCGAACAACTATTCAGTCATACCCAATTTTTCAATTTGCATGACATTAGCATCGACTCTTTGCAACTACATGACGGTAGCGCCAAACGCGCACTTGTGGGGACTTATAGTGTCGATACCAATGACGCTTTGCACTACCATTTGATGCAAGCGGTTTTCACCAACGAACAACTGCAAAGTCTGCGTGATGGCCAAATGGAAATTCAAGCTCACACCAGCAGCAATAGCATTCAGGGTTTTTTTCAAGCTTTGATTCCCTCCGAACCTTAAACAAACCAATTAACAATAAGTGCACAGGGCTTGATTCTTGGTTTTATTTCGATAGGATTGCTGCAATGCAAGGAGTTTTGACATGTTAAAGAAAATTACTGATTTTTTCTCACAAACCTTAGACAATCAGCAGCAGAATGAAGAGCATCGACTACATCTAGCTACCGCTGCTTTATTAGTCGAAATGATGCAACTAGACGATGAACTCAAACCGTCGGAGCAGGCGACCATTATTCAAGCACTGCAAAACAAATTTGCTTTGCCTGCTGACGAAGTCAACACCTTAGTTGAGCTGGCACATCAGGAACTAAAGGATTCCACCGACTATCATCAGTTCACTTCATTAATTCACCAGCATTTTACTTATGAGCAAAAAATTCGGCTGCTGGAATTTTTGTGGCAAGTCGCATTGTCTGATATGCATCTAGATAAACATGAAGCCCACTATATGAGAAAAATTTCAGACCTACTTTACATGCAACAAAAAGATTTTATAAATAGCAAAATGCGCATCATGCAACAGCTCGGCATTAGTTCGCCATAGCAAAAACCGGCCGCACCACGCGAGGAAACGAAACAACAAAACGTGTGCCCTTGCCGGGCTCACTCGATACTTCTATAGCGCCCTGCAATAAAAAACATAAACGTTTGGTGATCGCCAAACCTAGGCCCGCGCCTTCACTATCCGCAAGTGAACTTTGATCACCTTGATAGAATTCTTCAAATATTCTTTCTAGTTGTTCCTCGCTCATCCCCACTCCATTATCTTCAACCTCAACACGAATCATATTACCGAGTGCTTCAGCACGAATTGTCACCATTCCATTACTGGTAAACTTCGCAGCGTTGCTCAACAAATTAAAAAGGATTTGACGCAAGCGTTGATAATCGTTTTGAATTAATCCGATGTTATCCTCACAAATAAATTGCAGACGGTTGCACTGTTTCTGAATAAGCGGCTCGACAGCCTCAGCAACTTCTTTGAGCAGTGCACAAATCTCGATTTCCTCAACACTTAACTCTGCTTTACCCGATTCAATTCGCGAAATATCCATAATTTCGTTAATCAAGGTCAGCAAATGACTACCAGACCGGGAAATTTTTAAAATATCAGCAACAATCGATTGCAGGCCTTGCTCGCTTGCCTCATCATAGATCAATTCACTAAAACCAATAATCGCATTCAAAGGCGTGCGAACTCATGACTAACGCGAGATAGAAATTCAGATTTTATATTATTCGATTGCACCAGGGCTTGATTAAGCTGGTGCAACTCTTTGGTACGCGCATAAACTTTGTCTTCCAACATTTGGTTTTGCTTTAATACCACTGCACGTTGACGGCGCAACAAATAAAAAACAATCAACGCACCTACACCCATGACAAATGCCAGCAATGCACTTAATTGCCATAAATATTTTTCTTTCATCAATGCTGGATAGTTTTCAATATCCTCATGCTTTACGCCCATCCATAGTTTCCAGTCTCCGCTATTATCAATTATTGTTGGGATACTTTTATGTTGTTCAAATAAATAAAAATCATGCTTTGTTTGAATATAGTTTGCAACATCATTGACTTTCCGATCCAATTTGCTACCTGAAAAATATAAATTTTGATTTTGATTATAGAGCACAAACGATGTGTCTTTAAAAATATCGTTAATCACTTTGCTTAGGACCACTCCACTGACCATACCTTTTAGTTGTCCTTGCAAATCAAAAAACGGAACGGAATATACAATTCCCAAGCGATGATCCTTACCCCCATTTGAGGCATCTGTGGCATCAACAAAGCTATTATCACAGGTAATAATCTGAGCGCTAGATAAGGCAGGATAACTAAGATTTTTAATTAATTTATCATCTGGCGTGTTTCGCTTAAACCATTGCAATTGTTGCTTCATTGCTCGGTATTCATAAATCTCGACCTCCTCCAACGCTTTTTCATTTTCTGTGCGAGTGTTTTTAGTATGAGCGATGGTCTTGCCAACAATAAATTGATCAAAAGTAATAATTGGTTTCTGCAACTGTCCCGTGCGTGGATCAAGCGCGTCTGGGTCAAATTGCAATGGGACAATATAGACTTCTGAAAGGCGGATATTTAAAAACAGATTATTATAGATTTCTTGAATGGCTTGAATATCTAAAGGATTAATTAGTTTAGCGTAACGATCAATTTCTCGGGTCGCCGGTAGACGCGCAATCGTCCGCAACTGTTGATATAAATGCCCTATCAAACGCGCAAAATCCTGGCCATGTTGTTCGGCTTGGTCTTGTTCAAACTCGATGAGTTCGTGCTGCAGCTCTTCCCTTTCATATAAATACAGCCAAAACACGCCGCCTACGAATATAACAAAAATGACAGCTAATAATCCGCTTGTCATTGGCTCGCTGAGTCGACTATCTATTTTTGGCATTATTACGTATGATTCCTAGCGATTTGTCCAAAACCGTTTCATAGCAATCACATATATCGACACAAAAACTAAATAACTTATTAGGTAAATTCCAGTCCATTTTCTAATTGAATCCTGGTTGCGCATGGATAAGAATAGGCCTTGGAAACCAGTCAAACTTTGGAGCCGTCCATGAGTATTATCATTGTCATGCTTTCTAGTGCTGTTTTTGGCGCGCTGATCACATTTCTTATTCTCAGAAACCGTCAAAATAAATCGGCTCAATCGGAAATTGATCAGCTCCAGCAATCACTTGAACAAAGCCAACAAGCGCTCCAAGATTACCGCAACCAAGTCAGCGATCACTTCCAACAAAGCGCGGGTTTGTTTTACCAATTGACAGCAAATTACAAAGCAATTTATGAGCATTTATCCGAAGGAGCTGTCAAGCTTTGTGATGATGCTGAAACCCTTAAAACTATACAATCGTCCCAAGCAAGCTCCCTAGCCTCAACAGCAGAGCTTACACCACCTTTAGAAATACCTGATGAAAACCTAACAAATGTTGATTCCAGTTTATGCTCAAAGCCAAAAGATCCAGAAAATACCCCACCCGAAGACAAGAAATCAGGAAAAGAAACCGACTCGATTATTTAATTTGTCCGGTTTGCATTTATATAAAATGAGTTAAGTTCCGGAATTATTGGACATAAGCTGATGAAAAATTTTTATCCACATTAGCTGTGGATAACTTTGTGGATGAATTGGGGGAAACTAACAAAAGGCCACGCCAATGCTTCGTCTTGTTAGATCGGTTAAAAAATAGACAGTTTGTAAGTTGTTGATTAATAACGATGTGATCCACTTCTTCTGCTGCCAAGTAAATGACTTTCCGTTTTATTTATGATGTTGACAAGATTATTTCAACTGTGCATAACTGGGACGTAAACAAAAAATAAGACTAAAAGATTAATTAGTATTTGATTATATTTTTTTATAGATCGGTCAAAATGAAATAGAATGCTCGCCTTGAACCAAATCCCTGGGATCTAATGCACAATTGTTTTCGCTTGGCTCTGTTGGCTCAAGTCGCGGAAAAATGCCATGGCTTGGTTCAACGCATAGTTCGGAGCTTGTGAAACCGAGTCTTGTAAATGGTAAGACATCTTGGCCTCATAGAATTGATTCATCGCAAAAATGTGTACGGGTAGCTCCTGAAGGAAAGACCCTGGTTGCATACTAAAATGCTGCGCTAAGGCAATAACCGCATAAGCCATGCGTTTTTGTTGCGCATTTCCTGAAAGCCTCACATTAATAGCCGGCCATGTACCAGGGACTTGCTCCACTTCAATAATATAATGTTCAACGGTTTGCGCATGATCCTTCACCAGGTTCAACTCAGGATCGAGCAATAATTGCTGGCTATTTTCTAACAAGTCGCCGCCTGAGCTAAGATGATCGGCAAAATGCACAGCCCAGGCCTGTAAGGTTTGCATGAGTTTATCCGCATGAGTGCTCTTTGCTAGCTCGTGAAGCACCAAGGAATAAAAATGATCCCAAACCCAAATTTGCTCGTGGCTGTCAATGCCATCATCCTGGATTAAAAGCGTTGATTGCTTTTCAAAATCTTGCGGAAACCCAATTGTTATTGTTGCCATTCGTTTTCCCCATTTATCTTTGTCGCTTAAGGATTATAATAATAACGCAAAATCAGCCATTCCTGTGTAAAATACTCGGAAATTACTTTAAATCTTCTTATACAAGCATAAAACCAAAGGCCAGTACAGTCAGCGCATGAGCAATCAATCTGTCAAAATGATCACCAGCAGTCACGAACTCATAGAGTTTTGTGATTATCTCTCAAAGCAAGAATGGATCGCTATCGATACCGAGTTTTTGCGGGAAAAAACTTATTACCCACAACTCTGTCTGATCCAAATTGCAACGATCGAACAATGCGCCTGTATTGACCCACTGGTTTTACCTGAATTGACACCCTTACAGCAAATTCTCAACAATTCAAACATTGTTAAAGTCATGCATGCCGGTCGACAGGATTTGGAAATTTTTTATTACTTGAACCAGCAAATCCCTCAACCCATATTCGATACCCAACTTGCGGCTCCCGTATTAGGCTTAGCAGAACAAATTGCCTATGGAAAACTGATTAGCGCTATCCTAGATATTCATTTGGAAAAAGGCCATGCGCGCACGGATTGGTCACAACGCCCGTTGTCCCCAGCCCAATTAGATTATGCCGCCAACGATGTCATATACCTAGCCCAAGCTTACTTAAAAATGCGAGAGCAATTAATCAAGGCAAATCGAATGAGTTGGTTGGATGAAGAATTTGCAGCACTGACTCAGGTCGCTTTGTATGAAAACCCACCCGAACATGCCTGGCAA
>JAOUJM010000119.1 GCA_029883265.1 Gammaproteobacteria bacterium | reverse complement strand
GCAACCCTACGATAATTGGATCATGGTAGGCATTGCCGTGATTGTGGTTTGGTTTAATCGCAAAACCATGTTCACTCGTGAAGGCGCAATCACAGAGGTGTTAGGCAAATGAAAAAGCTATTATTGTTTCTAATTACTTTCACATTAGGCGCTTGTGCCAATCAACAAACGAGCGAACAATATAAATCAACTGAAAAACAAAAAGCAAAGCAGTTTCAAGCAGAAGTTCAGCGCATACAAAAAGAGTACAAACTTCCCGGTATGACGGCGGCCTACGTTTTGAAAAACGGAAGCAGTGGCAATGCAGCTTCCGGTTTTGCTGATGTTGAGGCACAAATTGCGATGCAGGATCATCCACGCATGCTCGCAGCAAGCATTGGCAAAACCTATGTTGCAGCAACCACGCTTGCCTTAGTCCAGGAGGGACGTTTGTCTTTGCATGAACCTGTATCGGTTTGGCTAGGAAAATACCCGTGGTTTACACGCTTAGCCAATCATGATTCGATCACTCTACACCATCTGCTCACGCATAGTGCTGGGTTAGCCGATCATGTGCATATGGAAAGTTTTCAAATGGCTTTTGTCCAGGATTGGCAAGCAGAAAACAATGCGTTCCCGCCACAACGTTTGATCGAATTCATTTTAGATAAGCCTGCGCTGTTCCCAGTAGGACAAGGATGGGCTTATAGCGATACGGGATATATCCTCATCGGTTTAATAATCGAAACAGTGACGGGAAACACTTATTACAACGAAGTTGAGAAACGTTTTATTAAACCTTTGAAGTTAACAGAAACCTCAGCGTCAAACCGTAGAGACCTGAAACAATTAGCGGCCGGTTATTTAAGTGCTGATAATCCATTTGGTTTACCAACAAAAACACTCGATAACAATGGCCAACTTTATTTGCACCCAGGCATCGAATGGACCGGTGGCGGTTTAGTGAGTAGTTCACGCGACTTAGCTCACTGGGGCCATGCATTGTTTAATGGCAAAGTGATGAGTGGTGATTATCGTAACGAACTTTTCAACTCGATAAGGATTGATCCACAAATGGCAGATATTCAATACGGTGCAGGCGTTGCAATTTACAAAACCAGTCCCGTCGGTCCGGTGCTTGGTCACGCAGGATGGATTCCTGGTTACATCTCTAGCCTACGTCATTACATGGATAGCGGCGTTACTATAGCGTTTCAAATTAATACGGACAGTGGTGCCATTTCAGAAGATGAAAGTATTGCTCAAAAAATCGAAATGCGTTTGCTGAAGCTGCTTATAAAATAAAACCTGATTGGGGTCAGATACCAGTTTTTTCTAATATTAGAAAAACTAGTATCTGACCCCACATTCAAGGATTGTTGGTTACAACGGATACACGATCCGTGTGAGTGACAAATTCATTAACATTTCCTGCACCAATAACGATTTCGGCATCGCCGCTCAATGTGGGCAGTTGCCACTCAACAATGGCTTCACCGATACCAGAAATTATTGTTAACACCTGACAGCTGCCATCACTCACCCAGCACTTCACTTCAAAACCTTGAGGCGCAGGTGTCACTGGCCAATTCAGCGTGTAGCTCAAGGATTGCCCAGGCGTTGCAACATCATAATTGTTTTGAATGCGCAAAATTTTTCTGTTTCGTGGCAGAATTTCGAGCTGTTGGTTTTGCATCGCAAAAAAATGATTATTATGATAATACAGTTTAGGCGTGGAATAATTTAAACGTTGCGATTGAATAAAACGCGGTTGGTTCGGCACCGAGACATCAAACGAATTAATATTGGCAAAACTATCAATCAAATGTATTTCATTATTCATCGAGTCCAGTGTCGTATAATTGGCATAGGTGTGAATTTTCGATGCCGAGGCTATGCTCGGAAACCCCGGGTTGCTCAGACTGCTTACAAATAATCCATTTAATAAACTATCGCCATAAATGTAATTATTGTGTATGACTAAACTCTTGCTTCCATCCCACTGAATACTTTGAGCATCGACAGGAATTGTTGGTGAACTAATATCAATCGCTTTCAAACGGCCTAATCCAACAACACTGGCATATAGGTGATTACCCTGCCCTGTCATAAAACCATAACTATGCGAGTATGAAACAGCGTTTTTCCACACGGGCGCTGACGGCGTTGAAATATCAAAAACGTGTAGCTCATATGGATTTCCTGTTGAGCCGGAAACCGTCGCATAAACATAAACCAAATCGCCTGACACATAAGGTTTGTTCGCATTCACAGAATTGGGAATCTGCAACACCGACAACTGAACTGGCGCAAGCGGATTACTCACATCAATAACGGCGACGTTACCAAATGGAATGGTGTGCAAAACCAGATTCCCATGAACCGTCAATTTAAGCGGCCCAGAGGAAGTACTACTTGTGCCTAAAGCACTTAATTCAGTCGGCGACAATGGATTACTAATGTCATAAATGCGCAAGGTACCATCGGATGTAATCGCATAGGCAGTATTGCCATTCATGACGGCATCATAAACATAGGTGGTGCTAATGTCTGAATTAATCATAGTAAACGGCATAATGACGGAGTTAGTTGCATTGCTCAAATTACTCAAATCAAAACGAGTCGCAATTTTGTTGCTACTCATCGTATATAGATTATTGAAAAATACTCGTGCTCGCGAGGTGTTATGGTTGGTGCTGGGGACTTGCGCAATTCGACTGGGCTGATCCGGATTGCTTAAGTCGTATCGGATTACGCCTTCATCTTGAAAAATTCCCAATAATTCATTATTAAATACTAAAACATCTCTCGCAAATGCTGAACCTGGTATTTCATAACTAAATGAAGGAATGTTTGGATTTGAAAGATCATAAACCAAGATACCACGCGAACTCCCGGCAACATATAATCGGTTATTATGATAAAGCAAACCGTATAGAAAACCGCTAATGTTAATTGTGCTGACAAGTTGCGGTGAAGCGGTACCCAATTCATAGATTCTGACACCACTACCCGATTCTAATAGAAATAAATAATTGCCATTAACATAAACCCGGTCGCATGAATTACTGCTAGTGATACTATCAATTAAATTTAAATTGTTCGTATCACTAATATCAATCAAATGAATTTTTCCGGCGATTGTATTGCCATTTTGATTTGAACCGGATTGTGTACACACATAAGCAATACCATTGCTCACATCCAAATCTACCGCAGAAGTGTCTAATGCAAAACTCGGATAAATCTGCTGAGCGTTTGGATCAGTGACGTCAAGCACCTGCAGACCCGCATTGCCCGCTGCAATATATGCATGCGCATTCACCAGCTTAATTGAGCGAAAATCTCCGGAAGGCGTGTTCTGACTGATTTTAACAGGCGTGGCAGGATTGCTCAGATCATAAGTCGCTAATCCTTGCGAGGTCACCAAAAATGCATGATTATTATCGACGGCAATATCACGTGCTGTACCCACAGTCACAAACTGAGACGTCCTCAAATTGGAACTAATTACGCTTGGTTTTTTGTCACCGCTAATTTGCAAAACCTGGCCAGTATAATCACGGACATTGATGTAAACAGTACCACTTTGCACAACACTGGTAGTGGTTGATAACTGAAACTGAAATTCATAAAGACCCGCTTGACTTAGACGTAGCCATTGGCTGGCCATATCACTTTGCAAATTGGAAATGAGCGGGCCACTAGTTTGCTCCCATAAATAACTAAATCCCGCGGAACCCGCAACAGGTGTAAAATTTAAGTTGAATAATTCACCTTGGTGAAATTGATGATTCGCATGATACGCTAGACTGCCATACGATGGATCAATTGTCGCTACCGGCGCGATATTCAAAGAAACACTAGCCTGACTGGTTAGCTCTCCATCAGACACTTGAAAACGTAGAATGTCGCTACCATAGTATGACGCATCAAGCACAAGACTAAGATTGGGAGCGGTACCACTGAGTGTGGCATGACTGGGGATAGTTAAAATGGTATAAACAAGTTCTCCCGGCAACGTATCGATATCACTTGCACTTAATGTAAGATCAAGTCTAGTACCTGCGTCCAAATCATGCACGACATTATTTGCTATGGGCCTATCGTTAACCGGGAGAACATTGATTGAAACCGTGCGAGGAACACTACTGGCATTGTCTTCATCTGTCGCAACAAAACTGAAACTATCGCTGCCATAATAATTTTCATTCGCTTGGTAAACATAGCCCGTTTGCGTCGGTGTGATCACACCATTGTTTGGTAAATCAACAATGTCATATTGCAATATCAACGACTCAATATCGGAGCCACTCAATTGAAATTGAACCTGAGTATCTTCATCTACAACGACCTGATCATCGCCATTAACGGCTTGCGTAGACGGTATATCATTGACAGAGGAAATGACTATTTCCACCCGAACAGGTTCGCTATAGTTCGTGCCATCAAACGCACGATAAAAAAACTGATCACTTCCAAAATAATTCTGGGTAGGCGTATAGACAAAACCTTCTGAAACAGCGACAAACTGTCCGTGCTCTGGAGCAGTTGAAATTTCAAAACTCAAACTTTCATTTTCCACATCTTGCGCCGTCGGTGAAAACTCATAAGTGCTATCTTCCTCGATGTTAATTGTTGCAACAGGATCAGCAACTGGTGCATCATTCACTGCTAGGATGTGTATTTGAACATTCACTTCGTTAGAATAAAGTTCACCATCAAATGCACGAAAACTAAAACTATCATCACCAAAATAGTTTGACCTTGGCATATATTCAAAAACGCCATTGACTATCGTGAACTCGCCTTGTAACGGTGCCTTGACAATTTCCAACTGCACATTACTTGAGTCAACATCTTGAACATTTGCATCGAAAATTATTTTACTATCTTCATTCGTCTGCAAATCAGCGACTGGCAACACCACAGGGGCATCGTTTACCGGAACAATAGTTATGTTAACCTCAACAGGGTCACTATATAGTTCGCCATCAAATGCGCGAAATGCAAACTGATCAATGCCTGTTTGGTCTTGATTGCTAGTATAAACCCATTGCCCATTGTTAAGACTCAATTGACCTTTATTGGGATTGCTTGAAATCACAAAACTCAATTCTGCATTTTCAATATCAGAACCAGTTGGTGAGAAATCGATAGCATTATCTTCATTAACAAGAATTTCAGCATAGGCATTTGCGATTGGTGCATCATTAACAGCAAGAATATTTAGATTTACGCGTTGTGCTTCACTGTTAGCTTCTCCGTCACTCACACTAAAACTAAATTCATCTTGACCAAAATAATTCGTTTTGGCTTGATAATAATATCGATTGTTTTCATCGATGGTAATAAAACCATTGCTAGGTTGCTGTTCAATATTAACACTTAGATTATTACTCTCGACATCGCTACCATTAAGCGCTAATAAAATTTGCTCATCTTCGCGCACGGAAACTGTGGCAATAGCTAACGCTAACGGCGCATCGTTGATTGGGTTAATATGAATATCGATGCGCAAGGCTTCACTTTCACTAATGCCATCGCTTGTGACAATATAGATTGAATCGTCGCCATTAAGATTAGCATGGGGCACATACCTCAGTGTCAAACCTTCAAGTTCAGCTACACCCAATTGCGCAGGGGTTTCGATACGCAACATAATGTCATCCTCATCAGAATCAATATCACTAACATCGAGCGTTAGCTCTAATGTGGCGTCTTCGTTAACTGCCAGAACCCCTGAAAGATTTAACTGAGGAGCGTCATTAATTGATTCAATTTGAACTTTTATTGTCTCCCGTCTGAGGCTTCCATTTTCTTCATAAGAAAACGAAAAACTATCTTCACCGTGGAAGTCTGGATTTGGCGTATAGGTAAATACGGGAAATTCACCTTGCAAAATACCATGTTCAGGCTCTGCATCAAGTACAAACTGTTTGGTTTCCTTTTTTTCAAATTCAAATTGGAAGGATTGATCCTCTTGGGTTTTTAGAATTTGTGCTTTTAATGGAATCGTGTTTGGCTCTGGTGTTTCTGTGTTTGATTCTTCTAATCCACCAGCACAAGCACTTAGCAATAATGTTAAGACGATGAGAGTGATGCTTGTGAAAGCGGTTTTATTATTTGTGCAATCCATAGATCATTTTCCTTGTCACAAAAATCGGAGTATGTTAGATCAATATCAATCTAATTTTGGATGATTATAACAAGCTTTGAGCTAGTTGGGTTAGATCGAATGGTTGTTTACTGTCGGTAGAATGTGACAACTAGAGGAATAATGAGAAAGATCAAAGCACAAAGAAAAGTTAATCTACTCTGTGTGCACTTTCCGTTTAAAGGCAGTGTGAATCGCTAGAGTCGTACCCTAATACAGGTATTTCTTGAATGATGCGCTTGGTTGTTTAAACCAATTCCTGTCCATGAAGTAATATCCTGACAAAACCGCCGGAAACGCCCCGTTTCAATAATTTCAAAAAAAGGTATTAGTTTCCATCGCTACACTTTTTCGGTAGCATATAATCGGACTTTTTAATTGTGCTGTGAGGCTTGTTTTTTCTTGTCAGGCTTGTAGCGACCAACATGGTGATTTACTCTACACCCTCTTACCTCTTATAACATCCCATTGACCCAAAATGCCTCTTTCACTTAAGCCTAATGTATTTTCTCAAGTTTTTCTGCTAACACATCAACCTTAGCAGTTTGCGCAGATTCAACTGGCATAGTGGTTTTTCCAACCATAACGTCGACAGTTTTTTTCAAGCGTTTAAAAACTGATTCTTGTCGATAACTTATGCCATGTTGTTCACACAGCGCTTGGACTTTAGGTTGCAACTTTTGATATTGGCTCAACGGCATCGCTGGCCATAAGTGATGCTCAATTTGATAGTTGAGCCAACCATGCATAAAATCATTAACGTTTGATCCCGTGCGATAATTCACCGAACCGACTATTTGTCGATAATAGAATTCACTTTTACTCTGTGTTGCATCATCAAATCGTGGAATATCATCGCCTGTATGATTTGGTGTAATCACCAAGAATGAATGCAGATTGGTAAATATTTCAGCAATCACCGACGTAATTAAAACACTCACTGCCGCAGACGTACCAACCGGTAGAAATAAAGTCGGTATGAAAATAAATCGAAACACAAAATAAGGCAGAAAACATTGCAGCCAATATTTTTGGCCTTCGCGATGAAACGGACTCCAGCAGCGTGGGCTTTTAGAGGTTATCGCTTGATAGTTTGTATCCTTGCGTTTTTTTGCATCCAGCGTTCTTAGTTCTCTTAGCGTGCTTTGTGAATAATAAATGGGTTTCCAAATACAAGCAAAAAATGCCACCAAGGAATAACGCATCCACATCGGCAAACTTGACTCACGCAACCAACGCATATTTTTTTCCAATTGACTGGGATCGACATTTTCGCCCAAGCGGTAATGATGCAATCGATTGTGCTCCTGATTCCATCCCACCACTAAAAACCAGTCGGGCCAGTCAATCATGCGTCGCCACGCTTTTGCGAATCCTCTGCTGGTATAACGATGCGGCACACCATCAATTGAGTCATAACCACCATGAAGAATTGGATGCGCCATATTGGCCCAACGATTAAGATTGCCAACACTGATTAGAAACGCTGACAATGGATTGGGGACAATCCATGCCGTGCCATATCCGAGCAAGCTACACAAACGCCCCCAGCGCTCCATTTTTTTCAAATGATTAAAGTCGTCAATACTTAAATCGTGAAGGGCTTCTTTTTGTAATAATGCAAGCGCTTGAGCGAATTGCTCTTTTTGTTGCCTCGACACCACGGGTGGAAACAAAACCGGACTATTCACAACATGAAATTCCTGAACGAAACAGTCTGCATTCTAAGAAAGCGAGACATAAAAAGCAAGACAAATGGGGAGACAGTGTAGTGTAATCGATCAGCGGACACTATTTTGATTGAAGCGATAATTGAAATGCAAAGAACACCAACAATGATCTCATTAAACTATATTTCCTTAGTCACTTTCATTGGCCTAAGGGAATGATTAACCACAGCAGCAATATAATCAGCACACCTTTCCCGTTACTATTAAAGCCTTAAGTTTAAAGCTGAACATCAAGTATAAGCCGTTAAAACTCATTATTGTCGTTTTAAAACCAAGAAATAAAACTTGTTTGAAAATTTTTTGGGGAACATAAGAAGTGTTTAGTTTAATATTTATTAGCGAAAGCCAAAAAAACATGGCTCATTAAAAAATGAGCCATGCCAAAGATCTGCTCTTGATTCTTTAAAGTGTTTTCAAAAACTCCACAAGTGCCCAACGCTCATCGTCTTTCAACAACGGACCGATAACTCCTTGACCACCTTTATTATCACTAAACTCATGACCTGAGTTAAAATTACCTTTGCGCGCTTCCGGTCCCGAGACAATCACCTTGCTTAAGCCTTTGGTGTTTTCCAATCCATCGGATGGCGTTGAGATGAAACCGACTTTTTTCGGATCAAATTCTTGAAATCCTAAATAAAGCGTTGCGGCACGTTGTCCTGCGGGTAATAACATTTCATATAAATTCGCAACAGATCCATTATGTAAAAAAGGACCTGTAGCCCAAATGCCATTTAAAGGTCTTGCCTTATATGCTTTTGGTGCTTGCAAACAATTGGGGCGACCACCATTCATAAGGGCCTGCTCTTTAGGATCGATTTTCTCCTGGATGTAATAATGTTTCACAACTTGTTCGACAGCCAGTCCTAAGGCAAAAGCAAATGGAGTGTTTTTGCTACTAGTGACTTGAATTGGTTTTCCATTCGGTTCTCCACAAACAGTGCCACTCATATCCATGCCGCTAATATCGACAGTACGATTTACTAATATTTCTGATTGCGCCGTATCGGTCCCTATGACGGATGTTGGAATAATATTTAGGGCTAAGTAATTTTCGCCATTCGGTGTAATTTTTTTCCAATACTTGTCAGACCAGAATTCTTGACTGTTAGTCGTAGGAAGATGGCAAGATTGACAATGTTTCTCATATAATACTTTTCCCTTGCTAGCTTTTGACTGATCAATTTTACCTAAAATCTTCTCTGGCCACTTCGGCGCTTTCAGTCCATTAAATGCTTTTGCTTTTTGTGGATGCGTACCGGCTAACAAACTTTCCATAGCAAACAAATTTTTAACTTTTACCGAAGATGCAAACTGATCAGCACCGGGTTTTAAATTGAGTGCGGCCGCCACGCCCATGGATTCACCGGCATTACGAATCATCGGTTGCATGATCGAACCATCATACTGAACCCAATCAAACCAACTAGTTGTCCAGATATGGGGATAGTTTACCGGGGCAGTAGTAGCAACAATATTGACCGGATTGTATGCGCCAAAAACGGTATTACCAATTCGGTTAAGCGCATCTAAACGAGTGAAACCTTCGTCGACACTCGCCTTTTTAGTTCGGGCAACAATTATTGCTTGTTCTGCCAGACCCTTAATAATGGCTTTGTAGGTGTTCTCAAATCGTGTTTCCAAATCAGAAACAGGAGTAGTCGGATTTTCATCGCGCATTCTTTTAATAACCGCATTTTTAAACCGCTCTCGCCGGATGAGATCAACATCAGTTTCCACAAGTGAGATACCCAATGCGCCAATCATGGTGGTTATCTCTGTAACCGCAGGTCCGCCATCCACTCGAATACTGGTACCTTTATATGTCAAATGACCCGTATGGCATCCCGCGCAGGTCATTCCGATCGCATTGTATGTGCCACCATTCACCGCATCCGTCATACCGGCAGTCCTAACAAAACCAACCGCCAGCGCATCCGGGTTGCTTGTCGTTTTTACACTTGGGATGTAACCAAATTTTTGCAAATATTCGGTCGAACTGAATTTATTTTTTTCTGCTCCCTTATACCAATGTTCGATATTAATCGGTTGCTCTATTTCAACAAACCACTCATAGGGAACGGGCAGCGTGGCTGTTCCCTGTGACTCATGATGAAACCATTGGCGTTGATCATCGCTCCAGCCTTGATCAAGCCACACCGCGTTTGTAATATCGGGTTCATCGGGCGTGCTAATGCAAGCACTTAAAAGGCAGACACCAGCTGCAAAACTAATAATCTTAACATTCATAATTTACCATCCCTGTAATTGTCTATCGAAATCCATTCTCTGAATAAACTAACTCCATTTGACACTTAACTAAGGCCAAACGCATTAAACCCTGTTTTAGATAAAAGCTAAAGCAGTTCTGTGACTATGCCTTAAAATTTTTTAAATAGATTGTTTATTAATAAGGTTTTGGCAACAATCTCATGTGGGAAACTGCACCAGTGATCATTTATAAATCAGCAAAAAATTCGCGACACATATTGTAAGAAATGAGATCAATAAAATAGATGCAATAATTAGGTCAGGCTGTAAGAAGATGCATCAAATGCAAGCCATCCTGGCTTAGCATTCGTGAAAAAATAATATACATTCAACTTGAATGTATAGCCTTTAAGCAAATATGCCATGGCTAAAGACGATTGTTATGTTACTATGAATAATGTTTTTAAAATAAATCTCACCCATGCATCAAAAACTTCGACTCATTGCACTACAACACCAAGGCTTAAACACAAGCCGTGCATTTGGCCTAGGTAGTCAAGCTGTTCAACAAGCCATTGAACATCTAGGTTATATACAAATTGACACACTGGCGATTATTGAACGTGCTCACCATCATACCTTGTGGACGCGCATTCCCGATTATCAACCTAACTATTTGCAACAACTAGTTCGCGAACGATGCGTATTTGAATATTGGTTTCACGCGGCTTCATTTTTGCCCATGCGCGATTATCGTTTTGTTTTGCCGCAAATGGAGGCGATTAAACGTGGTGAATCACCCTATGCGAGCCAAGTCGAGGCTAAATATATTAATCATGTGCTGGATCGAATTCGTATTGATGGCCCATTAAAGGCAAGAGATTTTGAAACCAGTAAAAAAGGAAGTTCAAACTGGTGGAATTGGAAACCAACAAAACGGGCTTTAGAGAAACTCTTCATGCAAGGTGATTTAATGGTTGCCGATCGTGACGGCATGGAAAAAGTATATGACTTGAGAGAACGAGTATTACCGGATGGCACGGACACCACTGAACCATCGTTGCAAGAA
Source organism: Gammaproteobacteria bacterium (assembly GCA_029883265.1). Lineage (GTDB taxonomy): Bacteria > Pseudomonadota > Gammaproteobacteria > S012-40 > S012-40 > JAOUJM01. The sequence goes on along the minus strand of JAOUJM010000119.1, from coordinate 2,624 downwards.
TTTTCTGAATATCTCATTAACCAGTCGATCCGAGCGAATGGATTGACCACGCTAAAACAACTCACTCACTTACGATCGGGCGAGGTCTTACGAAAAACGCTACAGGCAATGTTAAATCATAAAGTAGAACAGAACTCATTGATCGAATACCGAGTAGAGCAGATGCCACCGATTTACACAACACAAGAAATTCTTGATTTAAAAATTCGCCGACCGACCTCAAACGTTCGCCTGCTATCGCCTTTTGATAACGCCATTATTCATCGCGACCGCATGCAAGCGCTATTTGAATTTGATTATCGCCTGGAATGTTACACAGCGAAAGAAAAACGCCAATATGGTTATTTCTGCTTACCTATTCTCTATAAAGATCGCTTGGTCGGTCGTGTCGACTGCAAAGCACATCGTAAAGACGGCGAATTTGAACTCATACATTTACATATTGAATCTAAACAAATCGACCTGGATAGTTTTATGCCATCATTTACTAAAACCGTTTTACGTTTTGCAATATTCAATAGGTGCCCATTCATACGACTATCGCAGGTTAGTCCAAAAAAATTGAGTCGCGTGTTTCGACAAGCATTCAATGCAGTTGAAACCGTGTCATAACTGATCGTGCAACCTATACATTAACTCTACTAATTATGCATTCCTACTTCATTTCATCACTGCCATTAATTACATTGGAAACCCAGTGGCACTTTGCTTATAATGAAGCAATTAATTCAACCGACAATCACTAAAGAAAAACAGTGACACAAATCTCTGAACTGGAGAAATCATGAGTGAGACGGAAAAAGACCAAGCATTTTATGACATGGCCGATGAGTTTATTGCCCTGGCAAATCAATTTGCAAAACAAGTCGATAAAGGCAAAGTCAGTGCTGCATTTTTATATGCTGCGGCACGCTTCAATACATTTGTCGTCGCCGCTAGCGCAAACAATGCAAGCGAACTGAGCGAATATGCACTCAAGGCTCAACCCTATTTTGAAGGCGAATATAGAAAAATGCTGCGCGAGCATTTTGCCGACTACACAGAGAATTTTTCTGCTTATATGGCGACAGAAAGCCCAAATAAGAATCTAAACTAGCCTAGTTTCAACATCACTGATGTGACTTGAGAACCCAGCGCAATGTTCTAGACTTTTATCAATTGAGACTAACAAGTGAGGCGGTAATGAGCAATAAAGCAAAATGTGACACTATTGTAGATTCCTCTTTAGGGCAGGAGTTAGAGCGGGATGAATGCCAAGTGCTCAGCACCGTCATGGGGGTGCGCGAGCTCAGTGATGGCGAAGTGCTAGTGGAAGAAGGAGATGATGACAACACCTTGTTTATCCTAACCTCGGGTAAGCTTGCCGTAAGCAGTATACGCGACGGTGAGCCAGTACAGGTGTATTCCATGCAAGTAGGCGAATGCGCAGGTACTCGTGCTTTTGTTGATTTAGCCAAGCGCCAAGCAACACTGACGTCCGTGGGCAATAGCACGGTTTACACGCTAAAACCAAATGATTTTGAAGGCTTGTTAAGCACTCATCCAATCATCGTATACAAAGTCATGCGTGCACTATTTCGTTTAACCCATATGAACCTAATGCGCATGAATGTTGAAACCCAAGAGCTTTCAAACTACATCAACAAAACCGGTGGCCGCTATTAATCGTGCTTGCCCGACCTTTGCAGCTAGCAGTATCTGGCTGCAAAGGTCGCCGACTCAAGGGAAATTTGATCAGACCTCGTAATAAATACTCCACCTCATAATCAATATTCTTAGAAAAATAATTCCAAATAGAATCTTGCATGATCCACAATCAGCGCATTGATATTAATCACCCTGCTTCAGACCAGCCATTCAAGATTCCAATTAATCTGGCCCTACCACTACTAAAAAACAGGCTCAAAAATTATTCAATCTGAGATGACAATCTCTGCTTGACACTATCTGGACTATTATGTGACTATTTGGTCACATATGAAAGCAATTGATTCTTCCTTGGTTTGGAAGGCATTAAATGATGCGACACGCCGGGATATCTTAGACTTGTTGCGTCAACAAGCACGCACCACGGGTGAACTCAGCGCCTGTTTTGCGTCCATGACCCGTTTCGCGGTAATGAAACACCTTAATGTGCTTTCGGATGCGGGTTTAATTATTACTAAAAAAAGCGGTCGAGAGCGTTGGCATTATCTAAACGCCGTACCCTTACAATTAATTTATGAACGATGGATGAGACCTTACGAATCCATGTGGGCGACATCGTTGATTGGCATTGCTCAAAGTCTTGATGAGGAAACACAAGTGGTAAAACAAAAACAACTACAGTCCGTACGGGTGGAGCAAGAAATTAAAATATCAGCGAGCCCTGACAAAGTCTTTCATGCGCTCGTGCACAACACCGCCGCTTGGTGGGGTATGCCCTATTTGCGTAACCCGCAATCCAGCCAGTTAATCATTGAACCACGCCTCGGTGGGCTTATGTACGAGTCTTGGGGAACGGAAAATGAAGGTGTGGAATGTGCGCGTGTTACGACCTATAAAGAAAATGAAGTACTGGAACTTAATGGCCGTTTTGGTCTCGATGGTACGGTCGTGAGTGTTGCTCACTTTGAATTACGAGT
>JAOUJM010000118.1 GCA_029883265.1 Gammaproteobacteria bacterium | reverse complement strand
TAAATTTGCGTCTTATCTCCGCATCCAATTTCTTTTTTTCTATATTGAATATTTCTGAGAGACCATCGGAATCAGTTCCATTCTGTTCACAAAGTCTATTACGAATGATCGGTGTGATAACTTCGGCGGCAATAAATAAATGTTCTATCGAAATTATTTCTTTTCCGTATTCCCAATTATTTAAAGCCATATGATACTGGCCAACTGCTCTTCCAAGTCTTTCCGTATCGTGAGCTTTAAAAAGACAGGAGTGAAATTGGGCAATTACGTCGCTATTGGCGACCCTTGCTGACTCAAGCTGTCCGTAACTGTCAAAATATTGAACTTGGAAAAAATCACGCTCTTCAACACCATCTGAAGCATCAAACGCCAGCCATACTCCCGGCATTTCGATGTAGGCGTTAACAGAGAATGAGACGCTCGGAACCAAGTCGGACGCGGCCGCCTTAAAGCTATGAATTGCAGCGTCAAGCGATGGAGCTTCTCCAAGAACCTCTATAAGGAGATGCCTGGGAACCTCAACACTTAGTCCTCGGTTTTCGTATTTCGTATAGAAAGTAATGTCTACCCTGCCAAACGGAGTTGGGTAATTTCTAATTAAAACAGGAAATCCACTCTCGAAAATGGCAGCTGACTGTGATCGCAGAACTACAACATAACGAGACAATTCCTCTTTTATATTTTCAGTTCTCATATTAACCCAAGAAAATGGTCAGCTTATCGTGTTCGAAAAACAATTAACCCGTATTTTATGGATTGCCGTTACGCTGACAACCCATGTCTCAATAGCAGAATACAAGAGCGTATTGTTATGTACCTTTTGTGGAATAGACAATCTCGCCACACCCCATTCCTTCAACAATATTTGCGTACTCTTCCTCTGAAAGATTACCATCTAAGAAAGGATAATCTTTAGAGGCATTGGAAGGCGTTATGTCCACGATTTTCCCATTCGGTTTTCTAATAGCGGAATGCGCAACAAATTTAACAAAATCTAATCCGGGAAGATCGAAATACAACCATCCTCTCACCGGAATGTAATCGTTGTCCTGCAAATGTAATTCAGACACATTGTGATGGCACATATTTGGTGCTGCCACGAGTCCACCGATATTGATAGTTTCTCGAACCAATATCTTGGCATCATTAACTCGAGAAAATAGAGATCCTGCGTATTTTTCTATATCCATATTTCACGATTAAATTCTGTACACATAACAGTGATTATACAGCCACACCATCCGTGGCTAATACAGCCTTTTGGCTGTATAACTCCGAGCTTGTCATTATACGCCGTATATCAAGATTATCCATTATTGCTAGGATGGTTTCTAAATATTTATTTATCAATACGTTATGCTCACAAGAAAACACTGTTTTTTATGTGCGGAGTTATACAGCCGCTGCTTATGTAATAAACCCGCCAGTGAGTTTGGATCTGTGGCACCCAACTTTGGCTGTGAATTACACCTGTGCCTTTTTCAATATCGTGACCATAACATAGTCATTGTTCAGCAGCCTTTCCATTAAAAAAGGCACAACGCTTTTGATAACAAGCAACTCTTTTTCATTTTTTAATAGCCCATCAATCTAGTGCTTGCAGGCGCGACATAAATGCGAGCGGACGCTGTGTTTTTTTATTTGAATTTAGACATGTGAAATAGCAGATCTGAACTTAGATAGGCTGTGTGTTCCTGATAATTCACAAGCGCAAAGGAAGGACGATCATATTGTTTATTTCATTCAGAAGTCGATTTGATGCAGACCAATATGCAGTACAAATATTGTTGGGGTTTCTGTTTTTCTTGATCACTACCATGGCAAACACTAAATCTTAAAAATTCTCTCAACTCGTTTTTTCAAAATTATAAATTCGAGTTTTGTTTGTCTTATTGATCAATGAAACGTAGCCAATTTATTTGGAAACAATTCTCTAGACAGCATTACAACAAAATAAATAAAAAGCGGGGATGAACCCATCCCCGCTTTTTTAATTCCAAGCCGCATTGTTTTTATAGCAATAGGCTTGCTAGGCTATTAAAAACAACAATCAGCCGATTGCTTTGTAAATAACTTTATGGCAATTGCAATTGCTGTGGTGTTGCGCTCAATGATCTCATCACTCCTGTAGTCGCTTGTAAGATCGAGCGATTTTTGATAAATGACCCAGGTTTTGACGTTGAGACCTTTGTAAGCGCTTGCGCCACGCTCGCATCATTGGTTTCATACTTCATAAGTGTAATCCCAGTTAGTGCCCCATTGGTAAATACACCGGCGGATACCAACGCGCCATGCCCTTGGTAACTGCCTACGTTAGGTGTATGCAGACATATTTCATCACTCTCGCAAAGACCATTATTATTTCCAACCGAATCAGTAATAATTTCTACTGAATTGCGCAACGCTATATTTTCACAATGGTCAGTCTCAAATAAAGACCCAGGCATTGCACTATCGCAATCTGACTGTTGAGTGGGTGCAGGATCAATATGCCAAATATGTTTGAAGGTGTTTGCTGCCTCGCCGCTTAGACGAGCAGTCAGAACATTTTGAATGACCGTGTCTGGATGCTGAATTGTCCAATCCCAAATTCGGCAATTGTTGGCATCACACTTACCCTGTTGATCATTGAAAGGAAATGTACCACCATCTTTACCCCAGGTACGAAATTGGTTTTCAAACGAGAACCAGTCGGATATATCTGAGTACATGGCTGTTCCATCACTGTTCGTGACTGAAGTAGTATTTTGTGTATCATCTTCAAATATCTTTCCAATGAAACTCGACGCCAAACTGATATCAGGTGTATACAGCGCATCTGAGTTCCCGACATTTGCGCAACTTGAATTTACACCCGGTGTAGTCGTTGCATCAACATGACAATCGATCACATTATTTCCAAGCTTCAATTGACCGGAAACATAGTTATTTTCCGCTGACCAAAACGAGATGCCATAATAACCATGACTACCCGCATAGTTTATCAATGTATTATTATTTGAACTTGAAAACATGACACCACCGAATTCAGGATCTGCCAGCCCATTACCCACAGCTGCGATATTTGCTAGCGAATTGTTTTCTGCAATATATAAATAAACTCCACTGTAGTAATTGTTCGCAACCGTAATATTTGACAAAAAATTACCATCAGCAGAACCTGTTGCACCGGAAAAAACAACACCGCCATTTGATTCGCTTATACCGTTGTTTGTAGCGAGTATCCCTGTCAAATAATTATTCGATGATGAATCAATATGAACACCGGATACTCCACTGTTATGTGCTTTAATATTAATTAATCTATTACCTGTTGATCCCGCTAAATAGACAGAGTATCCATTGTTGGCAGTGTTTATATTCTTCAATAAATTATTATTTGACAGATTATAGAAATAGATTCCACATAGATTACCATTGGCATGAATGTTTGATAGCTGATTAAACTCCGCATCACGCATATAGAGACCACAGATATCATTATTTGAAACCGTAATCTCTGACAAAACGTTATGATTTGAATTTGAATCTAATCTAAGGCCATGGATACCATTGTTTTCAGATATTATATTTGACAATCGATTGAATGAGGATTCGAGTAAATGTACACCACGCTGAAATGTACCTGTGTTAGCATTTTCGGTGTGAATATTACGCAACACAGAGAAACCAACGCCTTGCCACACAATTCCTCGATCATCACCGGTAATGTCAATCGCACCTTCCATCCAAAGATAGTTCTGACTATTGGCCGAAATAATGTCTACACCTGTTGATGGTCCGGACAAGACAATACCAGGTTGTATTACAAACGCTATGCCATCCCCGTTGATTGTATAGCTTTGGTTAACACTTTCTGTCGCAAGATAAATACTATTTTGCGTGGCGAGCTCGCCACCATCATTGTCGACAATAATACTGTTGTCCCACCAGGCTGCTGAGATACTTGTGAAACGTTCTTCACCGTTTTCCAGAACAACTACAGTATTTTCTTTCCAAACATTTGTCTCAAAATCGATCAAGTCTGAAAGATTTTTATTCGTTTTGAGTCCCACACTAAGAATTCGAATAGGTGTTGTTGAGTCATCACAAACCCAATCAAAAACCCCAAGCACATCTTGTGCTGTCAAATTTTCACAAGTGCTATCACCAGGTATAACCATGCTCCTGATTTCGCCACCATGTAAACAGGAAGTATTCATCCCCGCGCATTGAGTATTAGTGGCATTAAATTGTGTTGTGCCATCATTATCAACATAGTCATTCCAATTTGCCGCTTGAGAATATAAGGCTTGGACAGGCTGAGGAAAGACCTCTGTGCTAAATGTCCAGTGATAATGATCGCTGATTGAATTACCCGCACTATCTTGTACGCCAGTACTGATTGTTGCGGTATAGGTGGTATTTTCTGCCAGATCATTATCTGGTGTGAAAGTCGCAATGGTATTATTCTCACTCAATGTTATTGTTCCCGGCACAGCGCTACCATTGCTAAGCGAAAAATTATTAATTGTAATCGTTGAATTTTTCATCGATTCACTAAACGTGACGCTCACCTGTGTTTTCAAATCGATATCTGTAGTCAAGTTCTCTGGAGATACTGAAACGACTTCAGGTACTGTAGTATCAGTATTTTGTTTGTCTTTTGGTGTCTGGTCGCCACTTCCACAAGCTGAAAGTATATAAAGAAATAAAAAAATAATTGCGACTTTATACAGTTGAAGGGTGTACATAAACAAGTCCTTTGTTAAGTTGTTATCGTTTAGGATAATATTTTCTTAAAATATTAAGCAGAAGAATAATAAATTAATACCACTTTTCTCTTCCAAACGTCAGTATCAAACATAAAAACTTGTGTGTCAAAATAAGGTTTTCATAGTTAATATTTTTCACCAAAACAGTCGGCACTTTGAGACAGTTAATACTGTTCAAGAACGAACCAATGAACAATGCGATTAATAATTTGGACTGTATGAGCTTGATATTGTTGGTTGTATTAAGAATTAAATAAAAATATTGCCGAAGTAAACAGATAAGTTTTGAGCAACAATACGATTACTTTTTCATTTAGAGTTCTTAATAAGGTAGTGAGAATCATCGTCCTCATTTGTGATTTAACGTACTAGGTATCGTTATATAATCCATCAAGAATTTATAAGCCGATGGAAGCAGCCCCTCGCTCTACTAAAAAATAATGTTGATATCTAAATTTATTTTATTTTTTGAGCGTATGTGATTAATCAATAGGACTACATTAAACAAAAATATATACACTGCACCTAGCTAAGTGTAATTGCTGCTCAAAAGGGCATAAAAGCGGCTCCTGCGAAAATTGTTTGTTACAGATTTTAAACTCAACAATTTCCAATAAAAAAGCCACCCGAAGGTGGCTTTTGATAAATGAAACATAACGAAGTGTTAAAACTAGAAATCTACGACTTCTTAAAAGTAATAAACAAGGCGGAGGTCCATATCTTTGCATCATCCACCTGACGTGCAATTACATAAACCGGACGATGACCGTGAGGGCCATTTTTCGCAGCGACTTCAAAATTACCGGTCACTTCACGCGGTGCGGCCGAATCACTCATGCGCTCCATCGCGAGAAACATGTCCACACCTGGAAGGTCTTTCTTGAGTCTTGCAGCCTCAAGTAACTCAGCACCGGTGAATTCCCATTCAAAGGTAGGACAGTGTACAAATGGATTGCCTTTTAGTGGATCACCAACTTTTACGTAACCGTCGATGCTACCCTCAATTTTTATTTTTGCGGTTGCCAGGTGTGAGACGTCCATTTCAATGGCATCGACATCACCATAAGTATCGCTTTTAAAACCTATCGTGGTAGTATTTTCGCGCCAACACGTTTCTTCTTTGTGCTCAAAACCCAAACCTTCGAATTCATTAATCACTGCATTGGTGATCGTAACCTTACCTTTCCACACCGCCCAGCGATAACGATCCTTGATACGCGCCCCACCCCAGCGGAAACGAATTTTTCGATCCGAATAACCCATTTCTTGCTGCAGATCCCGGCGCCAAAATTCACCTTCGTGATCGTAAGCCACGATCTCATCCCAGCCCACATCACCGAGAAACCGATAATTAATCTGTGCCGCACCTTCGTGATCAAACTCATCACCCATTATGTGTTTACCGCATGAGACTAAACCAAACGTGCGTTCACCGGTTGAAGCGAAAGTGTGACGATTTCTTAATGCGACACCAATTGCTTTGCGTGATAACTCGGGAGAAATCACACCAGAAATACCGCCTTTGGTACCGAAAACCGCAGTACCCGGCACGCCTCCACCACAACGACCGCGATGTTCATCACCAGCCATGCTTGCGCCAATTTTGTAGCCACGCTCCATGGCATCTTGATACAACCATCCAAAGTGACCCCAGGACGAGCCAATCTCAATTAATTTTTCCAATTCTGGATGATGCCAATCCAAAATGGCGCGACGACCGCCCACATGTGGCGTTAACAAATGCCCTTCTGGATCGTGAATATAAGCCGCCCACAACTCCTCAAGAGGCCAAGCACCAGGAACCGCCTCGGTTGTTCCTGAATCTTCATTCCAATCAACCGATCGCACATGAGTACCATCTTTCAAAAACGGAAATTCTGGTTCACCATCGTGAAGGAAAATAACATTGTGATCCCCTCCTGCGCAGGAGCTACCACACCACTCAGTGCCGGGATAGGCGACAAATTCGCCGTCTTTTGAAATTTCACGTATCAACTCAACTGTCTTGTTCCAGCGTTCATGGGTGATGTTAAAATCGTTATGTGCAAAGGCCAACACGTCTAACCCAGTCACATCACGGCCATAAGTTAAGTTATAGCTTGTCGAGTTAGTACCAATTGTATCGTCGGAATGCACGTGTAAGTCAGTGTAAAAGATGCGTGGAAAATCCAATTCCTTATCTATCGTTACATAAAAGGTGTGAGCACGTACCGCAGGATGTTGTGGCATGGTAGCGCTAATTGCTAACTCACCGGCTTGATTGGTTGGGACGTCATCAAGTAACTCTACAGACCAACCCTGCTCAGGTAAGGTAATATCTTTTTCATAAAAGGGTTTGCCGTCGAGTGTTGCTCGAATTTGCACTTTCTCTGCTCTATTCCAACAGGTATTACCCCATTCATCTTCTGCTCGTATTCTTAATGGAATTTTTTCGCCTTTTTTAACCAAACGCGAACCGGCCCATTGCAGTATGGCTGGACGGCCAGGTTTGATATTAATCGTCAAATCCGGATCAACTGCAGCAAAACGTGAGGTACCCAGTGGATCAGCATAACAACGGAACTTGAAAAATTCTTCTGTAAAGGTTTGCACACGCGTACCAGGACCACCAAAACGACGGTCGCCTAAACGAATCACGATTTGGTCACCGGGTTTCAAGTAGCCATCGTAAGTATCAACAATCACAGCCTTCTGAAAAGGACGCTCATGGCCTTTTTGATCAAAACGTACCGAGAGTTTTTGCACAGATGCTGGGCTTTGGCCTTCTAGCGTTGGGGAGGCATGGTATTCCGCAGAAATATAATTAGCTGCTGTTGGATCCGTAGTTTGAAATAACTCCCAGTCTGAGTAAAAGCGAAAAGTTGCTTTAAACCATGAACCATCGGCCATACCGGATTGACCCAGCGTATAGGTAATAATGACTTCTTGCCATGAACCGGCTTCCATTTCTTCAATGTTACAACTCACTGAACCGAGAAACGGCATGTCTTTGGTTTTTTGATATAAGCCAATCGGAGCCGTATATGAATCACCTAGTTTTGCTTTTAGCTCGGCGTCCGTCATTTTTTTCATCGATATAACCTCTTTGTCTAATTAAAAATTCTTTTATTACAGTAGTGTGGAAAAACTTATGCACTAAGTTTTTCGCCGAAGCCATGTCTCAATTTCTACACCAGTCTGTTACAGAATATTTCACAAGTATTTGTAATTTACTCTTGAGTCGCTGCTTCCATTTGTTTTTGGCGTCCATCTTTAAAGCTTTTCCAAAATGTGCGTACAACCACGAATAAGGCAAGCGCCATCAAACCCATAGCTACGGGACGTTGAAAAAACATAAAGGTTTCATGTTCGGAAATAATGACTACTTGTTGCAATGCACGCTCCCATTCAGGTGCCAAAATAAAACCAATAAGGAATGCAACATAGGAATAATCGAATTTACGCATGAAATAACCGATAAAGCCGAATATCAGCATAACCGCCACATCGAACATGTCAGATTTACCCAAGTAAGATCCCATAATGCAGGTAAACACAACGATGGGATAAAGAATCATTGCAGGAATATTAACAGCCTTGCAGAAAAAACGAAGTCCAAACCGACCTATAACCAACAAAAACACACTGGCGATGACCAAGCTGCCATAGATGCCATACATGAGTTGCGCGTTTTCTTGAAACATAAGTGGACCGGGTTGCATACCATGTATCATGAAGGCACCCATTAACATGGCAACCGCTAAATTACCGGGTATGCCTAATACAAAAAGCGGAATCATGCTCGCAGCTACTACCGCACTATTCGCTGATTCAGAGGCACCAATACCTTCCAAGGTTCCCTTGCCGAATTCCTCTTTCTTTTTTGAACGCTTCATTGCTTGATCATAAGACATGAAGGACGCTACTGGTGCGCCAAGTCCTGGCATGGCACCAACACCAATACCGATTAAACTTCCACGCAATAGCGTTTTAGTATTGGCAAAAAATTCCTTTAAAGAGACCATACGATCCTGGAGTTTTGATGAAAACTTGTGAACAATATGTTCACCACCGCCTTTGACGGTAAATTTTTCCAATTGCAAAAGAATTTCAGAAAATGCCAATAGTCCTATGGCCACGGGTATGAGTGATAAGCCACTGCCTAACTGATAAATATCAAAAGTAAGCCGAGGTAGCGCAGTTACCGGTTCGGTGCCAATCAAACCAACAAAAATTCCAAGACCAGCGGCCATCAAGCCTCGACCAATAGAATTAGTTCCAATGCCAGCAATGACAGTTAATGCGAGTGAAATCAGGGCAAAAATTTCTGCCGGCCCCATAAACAGGGCGACTGCAGCCAAAGGCGCGGCTATGGCAATCAGTACTATGGTTGAGATAAAATCGCCAGCAACTGAACTATAGAGTGCCATGCGTAAGGCTTTTTCACCCTTTCCTTGCTGGGTCAACGGATAACCATCCCATGAAGTAGCTGCTGCCTCTGGTGTTCCAGGTGTTCGCAACAATACGGCTGATACCGCACCACCAAAAAATGCACCCTTATTCAATCCAACCAAAAAACCAATGGCGGTCAATGGTGACATGTAATAAGTAACCGGAATAAATAGTGCGATAGCCATTGGACCATTGATACCAGGAATCGCCCCAATCAACACGCCGATGGCAACACCAACAAATACAAATAGCAAACTAATGGGAGAAAGAGCATCCAGTAGACCTGCAACTATCATTTCCATGTTTTCATCCTATCTATAATTATGATTATTTTAGTTGTGCTCTAATTAAATCATCTTCTGAGTGATCACAATATTCACCCAACAGACATGCTTAAAACCAAACTCAAAATTCCAAGTCATGATGAGTCCTGTGCTTTTATCTTTTGTTTATGCCGTACAGTCAGCTCGTTAGCAATCTCAATCAACGCGCACCTAGAAAATCTGTGGTCCAGGCACGGGCACACCGAAACCATAGCGCATAACAATATAAAGAACCGCTGTTAAGCTGACAGAAACCACAATCGATTGACCCCATTTGCGACTACCGATGACGTATTGGAAGATCATCAGAAAAACAAAAGAGACAAAGATGTAAGCAATATATTCGATTGCGACAACAAGCAGTACACAGGGAATCATGATACTAACAAGATGATAAAGTTTGACTCGTCCTACCTGAGTAAAACCGCCTTCTTCATTCAATTCTTCTGGAAATTTACTTTCCTCTATTGGTAGAGGTCTGTTCATGAACACGGCCACGCAACAGCGAAACATTGAAAGACACGCCATGAACAGCATAACGCTAATAGATACTATGGGTACCAATGCGGGTGAAGCCCCGTAACCGGGATAAGCAGGTGTATATGTGGGTATGCCCCACGTCAACATTAGAATACAAAAACCGATGATTACCAGATAAGCAATTATGTCCCTGTTAATTCTTGTCACTTCGTCCTTACTCCCACAACCTTACAACGGGTGCAATGCAGCCGGACCGAGGGTCCGGCTTACGTTATATCATGCTAAACCTAATTACTCGCATGCATTGAGAAGTCGGCGTACAATTTTCTAGCAGTACTATCAGCAACCTCTTCACCCCACTTAACTGGGCGCATCAACAAGTTATCAGTGATAAACGTTTGCGTTTCCTGATCACTAGCAAGTTGGTTTGCAGCGGCAAGAAGCTTGGCTTTTACTGACTTGTCCAAGCCCTTAGGCACAACCAATGCACATATCATTTCGATTTGCTCGTCGAAACCTTGTTCACGCAAAGTAGGCACTTCAGGAATAGGTGGTAGACGCTCACCCAATGCTGAGGCAATTAATTTAATCTTTCCTGCTTCTACATTTTTATAAAGAATGGCACCGACATAACCTACAGACGCATGTCCACCAGTTACCGCTCTAATTACGGATGGACCACCTTTAGATGGTGTCAATGACAACTTCACACCTTCTTTTTTTGCCATACGCTTAAGTGCATCTCGGTCATCTGCGCCATGGAACATAGCAATCATGGCTTTGTCGTTCTTTTTGTGCCACTCAAACGCTTCTTTTAAAGTATTCCATGGCTTATCCGGCGTTGAAATAAAACCACTTGAATTCAATGCAACCAGTGATAGAAAATCAAAGTCATCATGCTTGTATTGTAATCTGTCGTGGTGTGGTGCATAGGTATAGGCAGTTAAGGAAGTGATACCAACGGTATAGCCATCGGGCTTTGACTTGGCAAGCTCAGTGGCCATTACAGTACCATGTCCACCTTTTACATTTTTCACGTTAATAGGTTGACCTAGAATTTTACTCATACGCTGTCCCAAGCCGCGAGCTAATCGGTCGATTTGTGCACCCGGTTGAACCATGGTCATGAATGTAATCGGACGGTTCGGATATTCAGCTGCGTTAATATTGGTAAATGTTGCCACCATCAAAATGCTGAGTGTAACTGTTAGTATATTTCTCATTTTCACATTTCCCTTTGTTAGACATTTGCAAATCCAGCCCTTAAATTGTGGAATGGCCTGCTTTGCATAATTTAAAACGATAATAACGAACATGGGCTCTATTTATTGTCGCCCACATGACATTTTTAGCCAAGCATTTGATACTTAAAATTAGTATTTACTAAAACACTAATGTTAAGTTTCATAGTATTTAGCGTTCTGTGAGAATACAGGCGTTATTGTGATATTTGTTATTGATTATTGCAATAGACTAGTGACTCAATTCTATTTACAAAGTCAAGCTCGATTAGACTAAACAAACATTAGGTTGCACGGGTAATAACTCAGGTGTCCCGTTAGTCAGTCACTGCTGACAATGTAAAAAAGGAGCATTTCGTGTAGCAAGCATCTGTCACTCGCCGATGATAATAAGCAATACACCTTTGTGAGCCATTTCATATTTGAAGTTTTGCTAAACATTAAACGCGGCTATATATTCAATTATGAAAATATTTCTAAAAAGCGTACAAGACAATTAAGAACTTTTTGAATTTGAAAGATTGTATCAATGCTAACAAAGTATCAATCAGACAAGTTTTCATTGCGTGGAATTTGATGTTCATTAATACCGAGCACCACTGCTTCACACAATAACAAGAGTTCATCGACAAATGTGTCGAGTTTATGAAATTGCCCAGCTTTCACCATAAATTCCATTTCTTTTGCCAGATCGGAGATTTGTGGATAACCAAAACCCCCACCCGTCCCTTTTAGAACATGTAGTTCTTTCTTTAAATTATTCCACTGATGATTATCGCAGGCTTCTTTAATTCGCCGACAATCGTTTGGCAAGGCCGCTACGTATTTTACAATTAAATCCAGAAAGTCCGGCTCATCCTCAAGAAGATTAGAAATAACCGGTTCTACCTCATGCGTTGTCGTTTCAGTTTTCTGTAAATAACTGCCTACAACTCTAGCAAAATAATTTCGGTCAATCGGCTTGGTGATTACATCATCACAACCTAATGCTTTGTAATGCTCAACATCGGAAAGCATTGCATTTGCGGTCATAGCAATAATGGGCTTTGTATAATGTTGTTGTCGTAGGCTTTTAATCGCATCTTCACCACCCATAATCGGCATTTCGATATCCATAAGGATTAAGTCATAACTTTTTTCCATGGCGGCATCCACGGCTGACCTCCCATTGTCAACCAAATTAACAGAAGCTCCAAGCTTACGCGCATACATACTTACCAATCCTTGCAGTGCTGGTGTATCTTCAGCAATCAAGATTTGACCACTATAATTTTTCTTAAAACTGATGGTGGCAATGTGACTAATTTGTTTGTCTAAAATTGAATCAGGTGTATGGCATAATTCCCCTGCCTCGATTCCCAAGGGCAATAGCAACGTAAAACAACTGCCTCGACCGGCTTCACTTTCCAGGGTTAAACTCCCTCCTAACTTTTCCGCCAACTGACGCGATAAGGTTAAACCCAAACCGGTGCCACCATATTTTCGAGTCGTACTGTTATCCGCTTGGGTAAAAGCATCAAATACCTTGTCGACTTGCTCGGACGTCATACCAATGCCGCTATCGATACAGTCAAATTTCAGTTGTCGTGTTTGTTCTACAAAACTGACCTTAATTTTAATAAAACCTTCATGGGTAAATTTAATCGCATTACTGCACAAGTTTAATAAAATTTGTTTCAAGCGAATCGGGTCCGTCAAAAGCGACATAGGCATCGCCGTTTCGAAGCAAATAGCAAACTCAAGGTTTTTTTCATGCGCTTGAGCAGCAAACAATGATTGCAAATCCGCTAACACTTCAAAAGGATTAACTTCAATTTGTTCCACTGCCAATTTATTAGCTTCGATTTTTGATAAATCTAGAATATCGTTGATAAGCTCTCTTAGGTGTTGCCCGCTATTGATGATTGTGGTAACAGCTGTGATTTTTTCGTCGCGGCTTAAGTCTGTTTCTAACAAAGTTTCAGCATAGCCAATAATGGCAGTTAATGGCGTTCTGATTTCATGACTCATATTCGCCAGGAACTTGCTTTTGGTTTGATTAGCGCTTTCGGCCTCCTCTCTTGCCAATTTCAAATTCTCAATGAGCTCTGCCAATTGCCGCGCAATAAAATCAAAATTTTGAGAAATGTCTGAGAGTTCTTTGAATCGAGTTTCGCCAATTGCAATGTATTGCCCTTCGAGTAAAGACGCAGCGGATCGCTTTAATCGCATCATCGGTTTCAGAGCAAAATTAATCACAATGACAGCAACCATTAATCCAACCGCGCCCAATATCATCGCGATCATGAAGCTAATATTACCCACCCGATTTAATGCATTCTCAAAATCAGCACGATTAATTGCAACTCGTGCCAATACCAGCGCATTGCCAACAACGTCCTGAAGCTCCTCATCACCATGCAAGGAATGATTATTAAACCTATGATTCAAAGGATGATTATGTTTGATAACAACATATTGGTCGAGGGATTGTTGATCCGGCCATGATGATGACTGAAAACTGATTTCTCCATTGGCTTGCACAATCTTGATAGGCGCACCA
>JAOUJM010000117.1 GCA_029883265.1 Gammaproteobacteria bacterium | reverse complement strand
GGAAACAGACACCAAGGCGACGGCGTCTAAATCAAAAGCGAGTACCCAATGACTCAAATCTTTCTCATCACTCGACGTAATCAGTTCATAGGTGAAAGTGCTTGTATTGGCTTCGCTATTATATACAACATCAACTAGCGTTACCGACCATCCAACCTCATCAATTAACTTCTCATCAAAACTTGGGCCCGCTTGTGTACTGAGTACAAATGTAAAAAATAATATTAATGTAATAAACCATTGCTGGTGAAACTTTGAATTATGCGAGAACATTTGACTAACCTTCTAATGACGACCGCATCCGTGTCGGCAATTACAGGCCAGCGTTCCTAAAAAAGGCGAGATGTCCATATGGGGAGCTTGCTGGTTTAACGATAAGTGATGTACGTTACATGAAATGTTTCACAAAATAAATGGTATTTTTGTAAACAAAGATGTTTCTGTTGTTTTAGCTCTCAAGACTTGTTTGAAGAAAAACATTGGAAGAACGATGGAGCAAATTTGCTTTAACCAAATCAAGTATTAGATGAAAAACTATGAACACAGGCGCGAATCTGTTAAAGAGACCACTGCCGTGCATGGACGCCAAGGCAGTGGTTTAATGTTCTTTGTTAGGCTGGTGATAGTTTTCTATATTTAAAACGTTGCGGCGCATCTAAATCGTGGCCACCACGGCGTTTTAAATCTTCTGTGTAGTCGGCGTAATTGCCTTCAAACCACACCACTTGGGCATCACCTTCAAAGGCCAGCATATGCGTGGCAATGCGATCCAGAAACCAACGATCATGCGAAATCACCACGGCGCATCCAGGAAATGCAAGCAATGCGTCTTCCAGTGCACGTAACGTTTCAATATCCAAATCATTGGTAGGTTCATCGAGTAATAACACATTACCACCACTGCGCAATAATTTGGCGAGGTGCACACGATTACGTTCACCTCCGGATAAATCGCCAATGCGTTTTTGTTGGTCGGCGCCTTTGAAATTGAAACGGCTGCAATAAGCGCGGGATTGAATTTCATATTTGCCTACTTGAATAATATCCTGCCCATCGGCAATTTCTTCCCATACGGTTTTGCTATCATCCAAGGAGTCGCGTGATTGATCGACGTAAGCTAAGTCTACGGTTTCGCCGCGACGAATTTCACCACTATCGGCTTGTTCTGTGCCAACTAACATGCGGAATAAAGTGGTTTTACCCGCGCCGTTGGGACCAATAATTCCAACAATACCGCCACGTGGAAGATTAAAATTTAAATTTTCCACCAACAGGCGATCCCCAAATCCTTTGTTTACGTCTTTGGCCTCGAACACAACATCACCTAAACGCGGACCGGGTGGAATATAAATTTCACGGGTTTCATTGCGTTGTTGTGTTTCCTGGGAAGCCAGTTCATCAAAACGCGCCAAACGTGCTTTGGATTTTGCATGACGGCCCTTAGGATTGGAGCGCACCCATTCCAATTCTTCTTTCATCGCACGTTGACGCGCAGACTCTTGGCGTTCTTCCTGTTCCAGTCGTTTTTCTTTTTGTTCTAACCAAGTGGAATAATTGCCTTCCCAAGGAATGCCATGGCCACGATCCAATTCCAAAATCCAACCGGCCACATTATCCAAGAAATAACGGTCATGGGTGATGGCGACTACGGTGCCTTTGAAATCGTGTAAATAACGTTCCAGCCAGGCAACCGATTCTGCATCCAAATGGTTGGTGGGCTCATCAAGTAATAACATATCCGGCGCAGATAAAAGTAAACGACACAAGGCTACACGACGTTTTTCCCCACCAGAAAGCTTGGTTACCTCTGCATCCCACGGCGGTAAGTTTAGGGCGCTGGCGGCAATTTCCAATTGTCGTTCCAAATCCCAGGCATTGGCAGCGTCAATCGCGTCTTGTAATTTTGCCTGCTTGGTCATGAGCGCATCCATTTCCTCATCACTCATGGGTTCGGCGAATTTCATGCTGATTTCATTAAATTCGTCGATAATTGCCTTGGTTTCCGCGACGCCTTCTTCAACATTTCCGCGCACATCTTTGCTTTCATCAAGTTGCGGTTCTTGTGGTAAATAACCCACTCGAATATTTGGCATCGGTCGGGCTTCGCCGTCATATTCTTTGTCGACACCGGCCATAATTCGTAATAAGGTTGACTTACCCGCGCCATTCAAACCAAGAACACCAATTTTGGCGCCTGGGAAAAAGGATAAGGATATATCCTTTAAAATTTCACGTTTAGGCGGAACCACTTTGCTAACCCGGTTCATGGTGTAAATATATTGCGCCATATTCATGCCTCGTTATTGACAGGGCGCCTAGTTTAACGGTTTTCGCCAAGAGACAAAACCTTTGCGTTGAGGATAAGAATGAGAAAAGAGTGTTTTAGCCATTATCGCGACGTCAAAGCCAGTATCAGTAGTGATGGCTCACTGATTCGAGAACTGCTACATCCGCACAGGCACGCGGTAAAAAAACAAAGTCTGGCCGAAGCAGTGATCGAACCTGGTAAAAAAACCCTGTTACACCAACATTATAAAAGTGAAGAGGTGTATATTATTACCGTCGGTCAGGGAGAAATGACACTGGCCGATGAGCGATTTCCAGTGATGGCCGGGGATACGGTGTGCATACCACCGCGCACACCGCATAGTATTCGGAATATAGGTAGTCGAGATTTGAAATTATTATGTGTTTCTGTGCCAGCGTTTGATCCAGGTGATATAGAAATATTAGAAGCCTAAGCGATTTTGACCGCAGTTTGTTTTTGCAATTGCATGGGTAATTCGATTATGAAACTTGAGCCTTTGCCTAACTCGCTTTCCACGCGGATATAACCACCAAGCATTTCACAAAAACGTTTGGTCAAGCTTAAACCCAAGCCGGTGCCGCCGTATTTGCGGGTGGTGGAGACATCGGCTTGGGCGAATTCCTGGAAAATGCGTTGTTGTTGAGCGTGATCCATGCCAATACCCGTGTCTTTGATAATCACAAAAATCCATGGTCCATTATTGTAGTCAATTCGTTTGGCTTCAATTGTGATGCACCCATCCTCTGTAAATTTTGCGGCATTACTCAGCAGGTTATACAAAATTTGGCGGAATTTTACTTGATCCGTATGCATCAAACCAAGGTTTTGGTTGAAATCCGTGTTGAGAACATTGTGATTTTTTTCGATTAAAGGTACGCAGGTTTCGATAACTTGTTTGATGACATCACAAAAATCAAATTCATCAAGTATGATATCCATTTTCCCGGCTTCAATTTTTGATAAATCGAGAATGTCATTAATTAAAGAAAGCAGGTGATTGCCAGAGCCAATGACGCGTTCAATATCTTCAAGATAAAACTTGTCTTCACGCTCATTAATTTCATCACGAATCATTTCTGAATAGCCAATGATAGCGTTCAGTGGTGTACGCAACTCATGACTCATATTGGCAAGGAAAGCGCTCTTAGCAACGCTGGCTTGTTCTGCATGCTCCACAGCCATTTGCAAATCCGCTTGTTTTTCTTGAATATTGGCAAGCATTTGATTAAAGAAACGCGCTAAATCGCCAAATTCATCCTGGCGTTTTTCTGAAAGACGAATATTCATATCACCCAGGGTGACCCGATTGGTTGCCGCAACCATTTCTTGTATGGGTTTGATGACGACGAAATGAATGAGCGACGCCAATACCAAGCCTAGTAAAATAAAACCGCCACCAATCATCAATAAGGTTTGTTTGCGATGAGCTTTGGCTAGTTCTTTGAGCGATGGATAAAACAATATTAGATTAGCACTTGCGGAGTTTTTTTCATCCATATTCATGGATTCACTATTGCTGGGATAAAGAATATTTCTATTGATAATTTCGAAACCGGCCTCATGATCGCCTAGCTTAATCTGCGCTTTGCCATAATTAAACAGACCACCGGTAAAACCTTTATCAGTTAATTCGGTTTGCAAAAGAAATTCTAGTTGAGTTTGATCGGGGTGTTTTCGTGTAATGGTTTGGTATACCCAATAGGCTAATTGATCGGCTTGTGCTGAATAACGATCACGAATTTCTTGTTCGACATTGCGCTGTGTGATAATAGAGACACCAATGCTAATTAACACCACAAACCAAAGTAAAGGCACGGTGATTTTAACCGCCAAGCTACCGTGCCAGTTTTTCTGCCAATCCGTATCGATATTTAGTTTATTTTTTATCTTATTCATATTGTGCTATTGGATTAACGAAATCCTAGCCATCTTAAAAAAATGACCATAGGACAAATATTCGTGACGCCCGCCATTAGCATTAAAGCGGCAATAAACCAGGGGCCGATCCAAGCTTCCACAGGATAAAGAATAAAGGTGAAAATAAGAAACAACGCTGTGCCTAAGCTTTGCAAACGTTCTGCATCAATCGCTATTTTGCAGCTGTCACTGATTGATGAATTTAATTGTTGATTTTTCGCGTATAGGATTTTGTTGACAAGCACAGGAACACGCCAGTTAGTAATAGCTTCAAATAGTAAAATACCGATTAAAACATATAACATTTGATCGATTTCTAATATCAAAGCGATGAAAATATAAATCCCTTGAACTAAACGAAAAGCGCGCTCACTCATGACTGACTCCAGAAAGCCATTGAATATTTAATGTGATTGGCTTAAACCACATTAGTCCTTATCTAAAATAATAACGACAATCTGGGTTTAAGCTTGATGTGAAATTTAAGTGGCTTCGTTAGTAAAAATAAATATTTAGCAGATAATACCTGGGTATTTGTGATTTAGTGAAAATCATATTATGAAACCCGATACATGCAGCGCGGGATCGTTAGCGGCAACGATTGCTTGTGTTTTTCCTAAACATTTTAATTAAATAAAAACAAAAAGAATGACAAGCTCAGAGAGTCATTATATGCAAGCAGCCTAAACGGGATTTGAATTAATGTGCAACCCACAACTCGATATGGTGATGTAGAAAATTATCGTTCCAAGTGCTTAATCATTTTAACCAAAAACTGAATGTTTATTAAGGCGAGGGCATGATTGCAAGAAGCTCTGTTGTTGCAACTGTGTGTTCGTTGCTTAGGGAAATTATATTGTCCTGTTGATTAAATTGAATCCTTTTTGTCGATAGATCGAAGTTGTTAAGTGTGGCGCAGAACTCATCAGGGAATAAAAAAATGCTCAAGTTGTCAAACGATTGTAAATGTTTGTGATTTGTTTGCCACCAAGTCTCCGCACTGGCTTGTGTATAGTTGTAAACAATAACTTGTTTTGCTTGATGACAGGCTTTGCGGATACGTTTTTCATCTGGCTGACCTAAGTCAATCCAAAGTTCAATTTCATCGGTGAGTTTTTTTTTCCATAAATCCGGCTCATCACGCGTGCTGATGCCTTTGCCAAACAGGAGTTCTGTTTGTGCATTGAGCGCAAAAACCAGCAGACGCAATAACAAACGCGTAAGTGTTTCAGATGGATGTTTGGCCAGTGTGAGTTTATGTTGCGCATAATAATGACGATCCATATTGGCAATCTGTAAATCGACTTTATATATTTCTGATTTTAGTGCCATATTAAATCTACACGGGCTTGAATGGTCGCTCGGATGCAAGTATTTGACGTTTTTGTATTTAAAATAATGCCTAATAGTATAGAAATTAACAAAAAAATAATAGAGGATTTGTTAAATAATTTTAATGATTTTTTATTGAATAATGACTTGCACCGAGTACTGTATGAATATATAGTAGTTGCGCTTCAGTTAATGTTATCAATATGAGGGTATGACAATGGCGGTTTTGGCGAGATGGATTTGTGATCGGGATGATTCAATGTTTGAGAGCAAAAAAGATGCAGAGGCGCACGACAAAATGTTAGAGCTAGGTGAACAATTTGCGACGATGTTACAACAACAAATTCCCAGTGCGGACATGGAACAAGCCGCTGCGTGTGGATTGTTCATGGCTAAACATAAGGACACAATTATAGAAGCCTGCAAAGGCAAACCCGAGTTGTTATCAAATATGAGTGACACTCAGGACGATGAGAATAATATCACACCTTTGCACGCAGAAGCATAAATCTATTTAAAGGTTCTTGCTAGGGTCGCCGTTGCTTTCGAGCGGCGGTGACTTTTTTGCGAGCATCAACACAAGCTATTATTATACTCCGCTATTTTGAATTCTTATTTTACACGTCTAAATCTGATTTTTTCAATCCCCTTGCAATCTGACGGTATTGTGTGAAAAGTTGATAGATGTCTCTTTTTTAGCTAATGTCATTCTACTTATGCATGGTTTCACTTCAACATTATTGCTGGGGTTTGTATAGATTTGTGCTTATGCCATACTAATTTTCGTTTTATGTTTTAACGGTATCAATTTTGAAACTGTTGAAGAAACTTGGATCAGATTGCAGAGAGGATGATATGTTCGACACCAAAGAAAATAATCATCTTATTGATTCCTTCTTTTCTAAAGGTCATGTCGGTTTTGCCTTGCTTGATCATGAGTTCAAATTTGTGCGGGTTAATGAGCAATTTGCTAGTGTCGAGGGTAAGGCAGCTGAATTTTTCATAGGCAAAAATTTCTTTGAGCTTTTTTTGTGTGATTGTATGGATGTTTTTATCCGTGTTCGTGATGCGGGTATTGCCCATACGGCACGGGCCCAGCCATTACCCATGCACAATGAGCACGAAAATGATATGAATCTTTGGGACTGGACTCTAGAGCCAATTGTTGATCAGCAGAACACCCTATCTTTTTTAATGCTGAGTCGCTTGAATGTTTCAGAGAAATATGCCTTAGAAAAACGCATTTGGAATTACCAAAAGCTTACGAATAATTTAATGTGTACGGCCTCATTCGACGGTTATTTTCTTGAATTATCACCATCATGGGCAAAACTTTTGGGTTTTAGTGACGAACAATTACGGGCGCAACCATTTATTGATTTCGTGCATCCAGAGGATCGTGAAGCCACGATTCTAGAAACATCGAAATTGGCTGGTGGGCAGGGCGAGACCATTAACTTCGTGAATCGATATATTGATGATCAAGGTGATTATCATTGGCTATCCTGGCAAGCTATTTCTGATCTTGATTATGGGTATATTTATGCAACAGCCAATGATATTAGCGCTCTCAAACGCTCGGAAGACGAGCTCCGCCAAAAAACAAAAGTGCTAGAAACGCTTGTTGATAAATACAATCAGGCTTTTCAACTTAACGAATCGAGATTCAAAAATATTTTGCATGGTAGTCCAGCCGTGATCTATACCTGTAAAGCAGAAGGCGATTTCGGCGCCACATTTATTAGCGAAAATATTGAACAATATTTTGGATATAAGCCCGAAGCATTTACCTCAGACTCTAGTTTTTGGGCAAGCAATATTCATCCCGATGATGCTCAGCGCGTGTTTGCCGAGCTTGCACAAGTTTTCGAACATGGTAGCCATAGTCATGAATATCGTTTCCGCACACAAGCAGGCGATTATATTTGGGTTCACGATGATTTGCGCTTAATACAAGACGCTCAAGGGCGTCCCGTCGAACTCATAGGCTACTGGGCGGATATCACGGATCGAAAAAATATCGAAGAAGACGCGCATCGTGCCCGTTTGCAAGCAGAAGAAGCTAATCAAAGTAAATCAGAGTTCTTATCACGCATGAGCCATGAATTGCGAACACCAATGAATGCCATTTTAGGATTTGCGCAACTCATCATGTTGGATAAAAAAGGCTATGACGCTAAAACGAATGCGAATGAAATTTTTAAGGCGGGTAATCATTTATTAGAGCTAATTAATGATGTTTTGGACTTAACAAAAATTGAAGCGGGTCAATTGCCGATTTCGATGGAAAATATTAGTTTGAATCGTGTACTGGAAGATTGTTTTACCTTAATTTTTCCCGTTGCAATGAAGCAAGGCATTCGCATTGATGATCAGGTCACCGCAAAAAATCCAATCATTGTTTGGGCGGACTATACTCGGCTGAAACAAGTTTTGCTTAATTTGATGTCCAATGCGGTGAAATATAACCGCGAAGCCGGTAGCATTACGATACGAGCTGAACTGCGAGCTAAGGAGATGTTGCGCATAACAGTAGAAGATACAGGTTTGGGTATTCCTAGGGACATGCAACAACATTTATTTCAACCGTTTGAACGCCTCGGCGCTGAATCAACCGATATTGATGGTACCGGTATTGGTTTAGTGGTTTGTAAACATTTAATGAAAATTATGGACGGTGAAATTGGTGTCGAAAGTGAAGAAGGTGTTGGCACTACTTTCTGGGTCGACATCCGTTGTGGTGACTCACTGGCGCAAAACAACCGAACCTCGGGCTTGTTTAGTGCATTCAACGAGAATGCGCAGGGTGAAAAAAGTGCGACTGTTTTGTATGTGGAAGATAATCCAGCTAACTTACGCCTAGTCACGCAGATTTTTGCAAACACCACGTATACTTTGTTATCCGCACACACTGGTACGCTGGGGTTGGAAGTTGCTAAGGCGCATCAACCGGATTTGATCATGCTCGATATTAATTTGCCAGGGCTCAATGGATACAAGTTACTTGAGAAAATTAAACAGGACCCAAATTTAAAAAATACCCCTGTTATTGCAATTAGCGCAAATGCCATGACTAAAGATGTGGAGACCGGTATCGCAGCGGGTTTTCAGCGTTATATTAAAAAACCGATCAATATTTCTGAATTGCTTAACGCAGTTCAATCATTGGTGTAAACCAAGCACACTTTAGATTAAATTCTGTAACTCCCGCCAACGATTAACAATGCGGCAAAAAAGTTCAGCGGTTTGCTCCGTGTCATATACGGCAGAATGCGCTTCTTTTTCATCCCAGCTCATACCGGCTGCTTCGGCAGCTTTGGCTAACACGGTTTGTCCGTAGGCTAAGCCACAAAGTGTAGCCGTGTCGAAGCTAGAAAATGGATGAAACGGATTACGTTTGATTTTGCTACGTTCGGTCGCTGCATTGATAAAACCCAAATCAAAACTGGCATTATGCGCCACTAGAATTGCACGCTTGCACTCTTGGGCTTTCATGGCTTTGCGTATGGGTTTGTATATATGCTGCAGTGCCTCGTTTTCAGTTTTGGCGATGCGAAAGGGATGATAAGGGTCAATGCCGTTAAAATCCAAGGCGGCTTGATCAAGATTAGCCCCTTCAAAAGGTTGCACATGGGCATGTAAGGTTTCTTGTGCATAAAGAAACCCTTTTTCATCCATGGCGAGAATCACTGCGGCTACTTCCAATAGCGCATCGGTTTTGGCATTAAATCCGGCGGTTTCGACATCGACCACCACGGGCAAGTATCCACGAAACCGTTCCGCCATTGATGTGCGTTGGGATTTATTCATGGGAGGCGCTAACTGATCTTCCAAGATAATTCTTCTCCTGCCATGAATGGAATAATTTTCGCTTTTCCAATGTTAATCTCGCTTGGAATGGTCCACGGTTCTTTCTTGATGGTAATGGTTTTTGAATGACGGCTAAAGCCATAAAAATCAGCGCCATGAAAGCTCGCAAAGGCTTCTAATTGGTGTAAAGCACCCGCACGTTCGAACGCTAGGGCATAGAACTCAATCGCTGCATGAGCAGAAAAAATTCCTGCACAACCGCAAGCGCTTTCTTTGTTGATTTGTGTATGCGGGGCGCTATCAGTACCGAGAAAAAATCGTGGGTCACCGCTAGTGGCTGCTTTAACTAATGCTTCACGATGGATTTCACGTTTTAGGATTGGTAGGCAATAGTGATGTGGATTGATTCCTCCTTTGAAAATGGCATTGCGATTAAGTAATAAATGTTGGGGTGTAATCGTGGCGCCCAGGTTTTTATCTTGACTTAACACATAGTCAACCCCTTGTTGGGTGGTGATGTGTTCTAATACCATTTTCAATTCGGGAAATTTCTGTCGTAGTGGAATTAATATGCGATCAATAAAAACGGCTTCACGGTCAAATACGTCCACATGCTCGTCCGTAACTTCGCCATGTAATAACAGTGGTATAGCAAGATCTTGCATGCGCTCCAACACTGGGTAAACATTATCAATGCGCGTGACACCCGAGTCGGAATTTGTGGTGGCTCCTGCCGGATAATATTTTACTGCTTTTATAAATGAACTGGCCTTGGCTTTATCAATTTCTTCTACTTCTGTATTGTCTGTTAAATACAGGGTCATTAACGGCAGAAATTCGGAATCAAACGTCGCTTTAAGAATTGACTCTCGGTATTTTAAAGCTTGATCAGCCGTGGTAATGGGTGGTCTTAAATTAGGCATCACAATGGCGCGACCAAATTGTTTCGCAGTCATTGGTGCCACGAGTTGCATCATCTCTCCATCGCGTAAATGTAAATGCCAATCGTCGGGTTGGATAATAGTTAGCGAATCACTGCTCACGGGGGCTCCTTAAATCAGGGGTTATTATGGCATGTGTTCACCGAGTGGGTAAATGTTGAATTTTTAACGCCAATAGGTTTGGGCTGGTAATCGAGTTGTATGATTGAATTGAGCTGCAGGTTTTGGTTTGTTGGTCATTCAAGTAGCGTAATACGCCATAATATTGTTTTGTAGTATTGAATATGCCTTCACCTAATGAAGTGGAGGATTTACCATAATCAACCATACAATGTAGTTAATGGTTGGCGCCTAAATTGAAATTCGTAGGGTCGATTAATCGATGGGGTATTTAGGTGTCAGGTGGCGGGACTATGATACGCACCACTATTTGGAAGCTTGTGATTTCTTCATATTTTTCGTGCGTTAGTAAGTGTTTAGGCGTGAACGATGGATGTCCGAAAACACTACTATACCCGAGTAAAAGCTATGGTAATTAGTCATTTAGCACTTGACCTCGGGCCTCAAAACCACCATTATAGCGCGTTTCAATATGGCACCCGTTTGAGTATTTTCAACACATTAGTGCCTTATTTCATAAACTTTATTATAGGTAGCTCATGAATATTGCTGATAAAAAGCGCCTCCTGCGCGAGATGTTATATGCTCGTCGTTTCGAGGAGCGCTGCTATGAAGCTTACGTGGAACGTAAAATTGGTGGTTTTTTGCACTTGTATCCAGGTCAAGAAGCTTGTTGTTTTGGTGTAATGGAAGCGGCTCGTCCTGGTCATGATTATGTGATCACCGGCTATCGTGATCATGTACACGCCATCAAGTGCGGCGCCGACCCCAAAGAAGTTATGGCCGAGTTATACGGTAAAGAAACCGGCTCAAGTAAAGGTCGTGGTGGTTCCATGCATATTTTCGACGTGAAGCATCGCTTCATGGGTGGTTATGCATTAGTCGGTGGACCTTTCCCATTAGCCGCTGGTATTGCCAAAGGTATCAAACTGAAAGGCGGCGATGAAATCGCGATTTGCTTTTTAGGCGATGCTGCGAATAACCAAGGCACTTTCCATGAGTCATTAAACATGGCTGCGGTTTGGAAATTACCCGTGCTCTATATTTGTGAAAATAATTTATATGGTATCGGTACGCGCATTGATCGTTCTACTGCGGAAACCGATCAGCACAAACGTGTATCCGGTTACGATATTCCGTCTGCATGTGCCGATGGACAAGATTTGGATGCGGTATTTAAAGCGGCTAAAAAAGCGGTTGATCATGTGCGCTCCGGTAAGGGCCCTTATTTTCTAGAGCTAAAAACCTATCGTTACCGTGGACACTCCATGTCCGATTCCAATGCCTACCGTTCGAAAGATGAAGAAAAAGAATGGGGTGATCGCGATCCGATTAATCACGTTCGCGATGAAATCATTAACGCAGGCAAGTTGACCATGGAAGAATACAAGGCCATGGACAAAGAAATCATCGATCAAATCGAAAACGAAGTAATTAAATTTGCCGAAGAATCACCTGAACCTGTAGTCGCAGATCTGGAGAAATATGTATTGGCAGAAAATGATCCTTGGGTTCAAGGAGGCGCGAAATAATGGCTGAATTAATGTATTGGGAAGCGATTCGTCGCGCCCATGATGAAGAAATGACAAATGATCCTTTGGTGATTGCCATGGGTGAGGATATCGGTGTTGCCGGTGGTACGTATAAAGCTACTCAAGGATTATACGATAAATATGGTCCCGAGCGCGTGATCGACACGCCAATTTCTGAAAATGGATTTACCGGTCTTGGTATTGGTGCTTCATTTATCGGTGTACGTCCTGTTATCGAAATTATGTCAGTGAACTTTGCTTGGTTGGCCATGGATCAGATTTTTAATTCGGCTGCAAAAGTGCGTTACATGTCCGGTGGTCAATTGGAATCACCTGTCGTCATTCGTTCACCGGGTGGTACTGCGCATCAATTAGGCGCGCAACACTCAGCGCGTATGGAAAAAGTATTTATGGGTATTGCAGGTTTACGTGTCGTAACGCCTTCAACACCAAAGCAAGCTTATGGTTTATTAAAATCTGCTATTCGTTGTAACGACCCTGTATTTATTAATGAACACGAGCTCATGTACAACATGAAAGGCGAAGTGCCTGACGAAGAATTTTTCCTACCATTGGAAGGTTCTGAGGTGGTGCGCCAAGGTAAAGACGTGACATTGTTTGGTTACAATATTTCCGTGCACTGGTGTAAACAAGCGGCTGATGTTTTGGCCAAGCAGGGCATTGATTGTGAAGTTATTGACTTATATTCTTTGTCACCGCTGGATCGTGAAGGCATTAAAACTTCAGTGAGCAAAACTCATCGTGCCGTAATTGTAGAAGAAGCCGAAGCACCAGTAGGTGTAGGTTCTGAAGTCATGGCGATTATCAATGAAGAATGTTTCTTTGAATTAGACGCTGCTCCTGTGCGTGTATCGGCAGTCAATGT
The DNA here is from genome assembly GCA_029883265.1 of Gammaproteobacteria bacterium. Classification (GTDB taxonomy): domain Bacteria; phylum Pseudomonadota; class Gammaproteobacteria; order S012-40; family S012-40; genus JAOUJM01. Next base: position 1,003 of record JAOUJM010000117.1, on the reverse strand, counting down.
TCCGATTCCGTACAACCATACTTTGGAGAAGGCGGTCATTCCAACTGCGAAAGACGTAGTGGACGCTGTACTGAAAATGTTTGGCAAAGCCTAAACGCCAAACCATCTCGGGAATTCAAGATTTATGTCAGAGCCTTATGTAATTAAAATGCCTCAGCTTTCGGACACCATGACCGAAGGCGTGGTGGTGAGTTGGGAAAAAAATATCGGTGACAAAATCGAGCGTGGCGACATTGTCGCGACGGTCGAAACTGATAAAGCGGTGATGGACGTGGAAGTATTCCGCGAAGGTTATCTTTCTGGTCCGATAGCCGAAGTCGATGCAGTGATTGCCGTCGGTGGCTCCATGGCGTTTTTAGTGGAAAGCGCGGATCAAGTGCAAACTGAAGGTGAGTTACCCGTTGCATCAGCGGCTAGTGCGCCGGTAGAAGAAGCAGTTGCAGCCACACCTGCGATCGCATCACCGGAAGGTGTAAGTCACATTATCAAAATGCCTCAGCTTTCTGACACCATGACTGAAGGTGTGGTGGTGAGTTGGGAAAAAAATATCGGTGATCAAATTTCTCGTGGCGATGTAGTTGCGACAGTTGAAACCGATAAAGCGGTGATGGATGTGGAAGTGTTCCGTGATGGATTTCTTTCCGGGCCGATTGCAGAAATTGATTCTGTTATTCCCGTGGGTGAACCCATGGCGTTCCTGGTCGAGTCCGCAAATCAAGTAATTTCCGATAGTGTTGCCATTAGTGGCGGCGATAAAAAAGCAGCCGAAACAACCACTGCTCATGTACGTCACCAAGAAGCAGAAAAACATCCGGCACCTGGTCATCGTGCACCACCACCTCATGTAGGTGATGTCAAACCAGCACCACGTCCGGATAATCGCACGGCAACACCTTACGCGCGTAAACTCGCCGGTGGCCTGCATGTAAATTTAAATAATGTCAAAGGTTCTGGCCCTGGAGGCGTGATCACTGCTGCTGATGTGATGAATGCGCAGCCCATC
>JAOUJM010000376.1 GCA_029883265.1 Gammaproteobacteria bacterium | reverse complement strand
TCAATTAGCAAAACATCTGTCGTCATGTCCCTCTCTCCATCACCGCTTTTAACCTAATTGGTTTTCTGCGAGCAATTCGTGAATCAAATTAAGCATCTTAGAATGATCAATCGGCTTAGCCAGAAACCCTTTGATTCCACTAGCAGTAGCTTTATTTTCGTTAGCGACTTCACTATAGCCAGTACATAAAATAATGGGGAAATCCTCACGAATTGATAGAATTTTTTCTGCGAGTTGAAGACCCGTTAAACCCGGCATAGTTTGGTCCGTAATTAACAAGTCAAATTTTTGAGGTGTTTGTTTGAAAATATTGAACGCGTGATCACTAACTCCCTCTATAGTCACGGCATAGCCTCGGCTTTCCAATAGCTCTCTCAGAAAACGAGCAATTGAAATTTCGTCATCCACTACCATAATATTCTTAGCTGCACTCATAGGCGTTCCCTCAAAGTAGTTATCAACAAACTACGCATTGGTTCTCCATTTTTTATGCACTGTTCACGAGCCCACATCCAAGCATCGTCATTAGGCTGCTAACATTTCACTAACCACCGAACGTAGTTGCGACGGCTCAAACGGTTTACTGATGATAGCTTTTGCTCCAACGAGCTGCGCAATTGGTAAATAGTCAAAACGACCAGATATACCACCACCACCGGATACTGCGACGATCGCCACATTTGGATAGTTATCTTTAAAATGCATGATCACATCAATGCCATTTTTTTTTGGCATTACTAAATCGGTCAACACCAAATCGATCTGATGTTCTTTCATCTTTTCCAAAGCATCTTCACCATTTTCAGCCTCTACAATTTCATGCCTGTCTAGCTCAAGAATCTCTTTAAGCATTTTACGCACAGAAATCTCATCATCGACCACCAGAATCTTTGCCATTACACACCTCAACTACTTCGATTAAAATAATTCAGCATCACCCTTACCCAAACTTTGTTGACTAATCGGGTTATTTGACATATTTACTATCTGAGCTATGAACTCATCAACATCGTTCAACAAAACCAAGGACTCCTCTGAGACCTCACTTTCCCGACTTTGCTGGCTTCGCATAAAACTTTCACACTGCTTCAGGAGTTGTGTTAATGCAAAAAAATTAGCTACTCGTTTATCAATGAAACGCAACAACTGACTTGTCATATCTTCAAACTGCAGACTACGGATCGCATCTGCAACATTACCGCTAATACTATCCGTCACACTTGAAATATCTTTCAGCGACTTATTAGTACGCAAATTGATTTCATCAACCTCTTGAATCAATTCAGCCATTCGGTCTTTTGAATTTAAGGTCATATCCAAATCCATTGATGCCATTTTTGCTACGATGCTACTGGATACCTCCATTGTCGCTCGTGTTTCTCCGTAATGGGATCTGATTTGATCATTAAACTGACTACTACGTTGTGATAATGAGCGCACCTCGTCAGCAACCACAGCGAAACCTCTGCCTGCCTCACCCGCTCGTGCTGCTTCTATAGCAGCATTTAGTGCTAATAAATTGGTTTGCTCCGAAATCGAATTTATTTCTGACAACAGTTTTTCTATTTTTTCGATTTCCGCTCTCATTTGCGACATACTATCAACCAGAGCCAAACTCCCCTTACTTGTCTCAGAAATACTATCGACAAACAGCTGAACCAGACTGGTTGCTTCTGTAACAAAATTAGTTTTTTCACCATTTACATCCAAAACCTGTCCTGATGAATTTAACAAGGACACGACAATGTTCTCTTGTGCGCGACTATCTGATTCCAGCTGCGTAAAGCTCGTCTGCAATAACTGAATCGCATTGCTTTGCAGTTGCTCCACTTGCTTTACTTCATCAACAATCACTTTAATTTCCTTTTCGATTATTCCACCCAGCTGAGCTATTTTTTCTACAACAACTTCAGAATGTTTATTTATTACACCTTCAGTTTGTGAATCCCTAACCTTGGTACCTTGCTCATATTTTATATTTCCTGATCGAAATAACATGATCCAAGCCAAATTCATTACTAGAAATACGCAACCAGCGATGACAGACCCAACATACAAAAGCGCAATAATGCTTAATATCCCGCATATGACTAACATCCATTGCTTGGCTGACTGACTGCTCATGACAGTATTTTCACCGTCCATTTTTTCCTTGCAGAATATAGGATAGTTTACAAAACTATATAATCGAGAAAAACGATAATACCGATACTAGGAGGTATATCGTAAAAATACTAGGCAGCTTTAATTGCGCCAGCCGTTATACGATTAAAAAAGAGATTTTTTGTTGCTAGAATATTGTGAGCGGGGACTTACATTAAAATAATTCAGAAAAAGCAATGCAAAACTTGAAATCTCAGCACATGAGACCAAGCGATGCACATACTTTTGTATATTAAGAGCGGCTGAACGATGGGAAATTAATTTTGAATATGCGATCCGAGCCTATGACTCTAGCAGCTCCTCAGCAGCAACGACGCCTAACAGGCCAAACAGTTTTTTGATATCGATTGGTTTTTCTATACAAGCATTGGCGCCCGCTTCACAAATTCGCGCAACATTTTCGTCAGTATAATACCCTGTCATCGCAATGATTTTGGTTGCCCGGGTCACAGGGTTCTCGCGAATTCGTTTACAAACCTCAAAACCATTCAACCCAGGCATCATTAAATCCAACAAAATCACCTGAGGTTGAAATAATTGCACTTTTCGACCAGCCTCGAATCCATCATGGGCCACTTCTATTTCCGCACTTGGAACTTTGCTAGATAAAATTTCAAAAAGGAAACGAGCAAGTTGTTCATCATCGTCGACAACTAAAATACGGTTTTTCGCGGTAGCCTCGCTTATGAGCGCGATACCCTGCTCTCGGGCAAATCGCTCAACATCCCGATAAAGAAAGCGACGGTGGCCACCAGGAGTAGTCAAAGCGTTGATTTGTCCTTTGTTCGCCCATTGCCTCACAGTGACAGGTGATACCATCAATAACTCGGCTACTTCGTTTGGTGTAAAATACTTTTTCGATCCTTCTTTTTGCTTCATCCATTCAACCTCTGTTTGTAAGCACTAAAACCATCACCGATAACCGTAAGGATAAAAGTTAATGTAGATTAATATTCAAACTGAATCAATACAACTTTAATAACTAAAGGGCGCAATAGACAATTAAGCCAAAAAACTAGAGGGCCAAACGAAGTATCGAACCAATAACACAATAACCTGAGCGTTGTCTTTGTTCTGTTATCAAAAAAACACGCAAAACCACTTTTCGCCTGAACACTCCAATGGAATTTGAATTTACTTAAACATGTACTATGACTAACTTTACTACGGATTTCATAGTCAAGATTCAGCAAATACTCTCAATAACTGAATTCATATCGCTAGTTAACTTTAATTCGCAATAGAATGTGTAAGAAAATCAATTATGGTTATTATAAATCAACCGTAAAATATTTGCGCAATGACATGTTACAAGAACCAAGTGCCGGCGAAAAAAGTCAAAATCATTCACTAG
>JAOUJM010000375.1 GCA_029883265.1 Gammaproteobacteria bacterium | reverse complement strand
GTTCGGCAATAGCGTATTCCACTGCGGCTTTACCCATGGCATAAGCTTGTTCAACATCAGTTTTAGAGGCGATGTGTCGTGCAGCACGTTGTAGGTAATCAGCAACACCCCAATGATATTTTAGCCCCAAGCCATCTTTGATAATATTGGCTACAACGGGTGCAACACCACCTAATTGTGCGTGACCAAAAGCATCACGTAGACCTTGATCGGATAGAAAGTTTCCATCTTCGCCTTTCACGCCTTCTGAAACGACGACTGAACAATAGCCAAATTTCTTGACACAATCGTCTACCTTAGCAAGGAATTTAGCTTTATCAAAAGAGACTTCTGGAAATAAAATGACAATGGGAATTTCACAATCCTTGCTAGATGCTAATCCACCCGCTGCTGCTATCCATCCGGCATGACGCCCCATTACTTCTAAGATAAATACCTTGGTTGATGTTTTGCACATACTCGCGACATCAAAACTGGCTTCACGTGTTGATACTGCAATATATTTTGCTACTGAACCAAAGCCAGGGCAGCAGTCTGTTATAGGGAGGTCATTATCAACGGTCTTGGGCACATGAACAGCTTGGATTGGGTAGCCAAGCGTGTCGGAAATTTGTGATATTTTAAGGCAAGTATCCGCAGAGTCTCCGCCACCATTGTAGAAAAAATAACCAATATCATGAGCTTTGAATACATCAATCAAACGCTCGTATTCTCGCCGATTTTCTTCAATACCTTTTAGTTTGTAGCGGCAAGAACCAAAGCCACCTGATGGGGTATGGCGTAATGCTTTAATTGCCTCTATTGAATCTGCGCTGGTATCAATTAATTCTTCGGTTAATGCACCGATGATGCCGTTGCGACCAGCATAAACGTTACCTATTTTGTCTGGATGTTGACGTGCAGTTTCAATAACGCCTGCCGCAGAAGCATTGATAACCGCTGTAACGCCTCCAGATTGGGCATAGAACGCATTCTTTGTTGCCATATTTCTTTCTCCTAATTGATTAATTCTTTAGCAAAGCTATTTTTGTACCAAACCCCAAGTATTGCATGACATTATTTTGAGTTTTGGGAATGAATCGATTTGTGCCGTGATATATGTAAACTGATTATGGTTATTTTAATGCTGCAAGAATCCGGTCACGGATTTCTTCAACTGTTCCAACGCCAGCTATTTTGATATAGCGAGGTGCGTTGTTTTTACCATTTGTTGACCATGTTAAGTAATATTTAATCAGTGGTTCAGTTTGATCATGATAGACTTCGAGCCGTTTACTGACGGTTTCTTCCTTATCATCATCGCGTTGAATAAGTGGTTCGCCGGTCTCATTATCTATGCCGTCTACTTTGGGTGGATTAAAATCTACATGATAGGTGCGTCCTGAAGCAGGGTGTACTCTACGTCCTGACATACGCTTGATAATCTCATCATCAGCAACATCAATTTCAACAACACAATCTATATTTACACCAGCCGCTTTCATTGCATCAGCTTGTGGGATAGTTCGCGGGAAACCGTCGAATAAAAAGCCATTATTACAATCTGGTTGTGCAATACGCTCTTTAACTAGATTTATAATAATGTCATCTGAAACCAAACCACCGGAATCCATGATTTTTTTTGCCATAATGCCAAGCTCAGTGCCTGCTTTAACAGCATTTCGTAACATGTCACCAGTAGAAATTTGCGGAATACCGAAATGTTCCTTGATATAATTGGCTTGAGTGCCTTTTCCAGCACCGGGGCCACCTAATAAAATGACTCGGATAGCTGTTCTCCCTCTGTTACTATATAAAAATTATTTCTGGTGCGATGACGAATTAATTTTCGCCACTTGTGCAACATCAAGTAATTATATCGCAGGCAGACTAGATTCTCGAGTTTTTTAAATTTATGGAGTTGATCAACGACGAAACAAGTTCCATTTATGCTGTATTGATATGCGATAATTTAATCGATTCTTAACAGGAAAAATCATGGACGAAAATAGAAGTAAAGCACTTGCCGTGGCACTTTCTCAAATCGAAAAACAATTTGGTAAAGGTTCAATTATGTGTATGGGCGCTAATGATGTGGCCAATGACATACAAGTTGTTTCTACCGGTTCGTTGGGACTTGATATTGCATTGGGCGTGGGAGGATTGCCACGTGGTCGAGTTATAGAAATTTATGGACCGGAATCATCAGGCAAAACCACGTTGACACTCCAGGTGATAGCAGAAATGCAAAAAATGGGTGGAACAGCGGCTTTTATTGATGCCGAACATGCGTTGGATCCACAGTATGCACAAAAAATAGGCGTCAATGTGCAGGAGCTTTTGATCTCTCAGCCGGATAATGGCGAACAGGCACTCGAAATTACCGATATGCTGGTACGCTCTGGGTCGGTAGATATTGTTGTGGTTGATTCAGTTGCTGCTTTAACACCACGTGCAGAAATTGAAGGTGACATGGGTGATCCGCAAATGGGGTTACAGGCAAGGTTAATGTCGCAAGCGTTACGTAAACTGACTGCGAATATCAAGCGTAGCAATACGATGGTCGTGTTCATTAACCAAATTCGTATGAAAATTGGCGTGATGTTTGGTAATCCTGAGACCACAACTGGCGGTAATGCGCTCAAATTTTATGCTTCTGTGCGTCTTGATATCCGGCGTACTGGATCAATCAAGAAGGGTGATGAAATTATCGGCAATGAAACACGCGTTAAAATTGTAAAAAACAAAGTAGCGCCACCATTTAAACAAGCAGAATTCGATATTCTTTATGGGGAAGGTATTTCCCGTGAAAGCGAAATTATCGAATTGGGCGTATTACATAAGTTTATTGATAAATCGGGTGCTTGGTATGCCTATAAAGGTGAAAAAATAGGCCAGGGCAAAGATAATGTTCGCGAATACCTCAGAGAGCATGCCAGTATGGCGCAAGAAATTGAAAAGAAAATTCGTGCTGCCGTTGGTGTTGGTGTTGTTGAGCAGAGCAAGCCAAGTAAAGAAAGTAAAGCAAAATAATTGCGGTGAACACGGAATCTACACTTAAGGCGCGTGCTTTACGTTATCTAGCCCGACGGGAACATTCTCGCTTGGAGTTAGAGCAAAAGCTTGCGTCTGATACACAATCTGTTTCGCTTGTGTTATCAGGTTTGTTAGATAAGCTGGAACAAAAAGGACTTTTATCTGCTGAGCGTTTTGTTGAGCAAATGGTAAGAACGCATAGACCTAAGTTTGGCAGTCAGCGTATTGTGTATGAACTCAAACAAAAAGGGATTAACGAACATTTAATTGCCAATGTTTTGCCTGAGCTAAAGGAAACAGAGCTAGCGGTAGCTTATGAAGTTTGGCGCAAAAAATTTGGCACTTTACCAATCAATGTTAAAGAGCATAGTAAACAAATGCGATTTATGATGAGCAGGGGTTTTTCCTCACAAATAATCCGCCAGGTATTGCAGCATGCTGAGCAGGAGGAAGCATGAAAAAAAATTTTGTATGGGTCGTTTTTTTAATAGCAAGTACTTTGATT
>JAOUJM010000374.1 GCA_029883265.1 Gammaproteobacteria bacterium | reverse complement strand
GTTCGAAATGCGTAGAAGAGGGTTTGAGCAGACTCCTCAAGGATTGCCGTCAGAAAAAAAGGATCCTCTGAATATTAATAGCCGCAGTATATTTGGTTCAGAAAATAATAGTACATTGGAAACTGCCAAAGTGATTAACCATAAAGACAATGAACCCCTTGGTATTCAACTCGATAGTAGTGTACAACACATCGCTCAGACACTTAGAAAGATAAGCACAGTTAAACTAGTTTCGTCACTACCTGACATCCTAGTCAAGAGGCAAAATAGCAAGACTCTGTTTGTAGGCTATTCTGGGGATATTATGCACTCTTTGTATCGACCAAAAGATTCCGAGATTATCCAAATATTACGACGATATGCGCGACTACATTATTTAAAGCAAAAGAATTATTCACAAGAATTTAACGTTGAATTACATACTAGCTCACCAGATTCAGGAGGTATTGTTGTTGAAGGTGAAAAAGTAGGGTTTTCTATACGAACTGACACACCCAGTTATATCTTGTTGGTTAATTTCGACCCGAGTGGTATAGCTACTGTTATTTATCCAGACAACCGTTCAGAATTAAAGAAAATTAAAGCAAATGATGAAATGCTTCTTAAAAACGTTTCTCGTGCTCGCGCACCTTTCGGTACAGACTATATCCTGTTATATGCATTCGACGAACTTACTCACGAACATGAATTACTGATGGGGAAGCAATTTCCAATTGATTCACCCCTGATGAATAAGCTTGAACATCTAGTAAGAAACAAGAATGTGAAAAAGGCCATGGCGGATCTCGAACTAATTACGGTCCCCAAATCAAATTAGAAATATCGATATAGGAGTTCCTATGTGTGATCCTAATCCTATTGATTGGAAAAAATTGGTTTTGAGTGAGGAGACGCTAGCCTGGATAGGGAAACTAGCAGTAAGGCATTTGGGTGAGAGTGGTCTTGCTGAAGAGGCAACAACGTATGTGTTGGAGCAACTATCAAAGGACGATTGGCATCTGTTGAAAAAATTTAAAAACCGTTCTACACCAAAAACGTATCTATTTGTGATCGTAAAAAATCTAATCAATGAATTTTCGGTAAAACGTTATGGGAAAGCACGCCCACCAACATGGTTACAAAGGCAAGGGGAATTAGCCGTAAAGATATGGAAATTAGTTTGTTTAGAACGACAAGCGACACAAACGGTGATTGACAAATTCAGTGCATTGAGGAATCCCGAAATAATTAGAAACACAATCCGAACCATAAAAGCGAGGATACCCTGGTGTGGAGTTGGTTCTCGTGAAATTCCTGTCCAAGTTTTTGAACAAAGTAATGGGGAAATTTTTTCTGAAGATATGTTGTTACAAGATTCTGTCACCCCGGAAAAACGCATGCGTGAAAATAAACATACGGAGTTACTTTTATTAATGAACTACCTATTGTCCGATGAGAATGAAATATTTGCAAGCGATGCAATAGAAATAAGCGATGATTTGTATAAGAAACTAGATCGGTTTGGCGAGCAGATACGCCTAACCAGTGAAGAAAAGGTAGTACTCAAGATGGTTTATCAGGATGGTCTGAAAAAGAACATTGTTGCTCATTCACTAGGGATGCCCGCACATCTGCCGGGGCGGATATTAAAACGTGTATTTGTACGCATCCATTCAGTTATGGAGTCTATGGACTTAAATTTTGATGATTTTGCTTTAGAAACATGTAAAGAGGGAGAGATTTCGTGAGCATTCTAGACAGTGACTTGAGAAAGGAATTGGCTTTAACCCAGCTGGTACTACAAACTTCAAGCTTAAAATCTACTGAAAGGGAATCTACCCCAAGTGACGAGTTGCTTGCTGCAATGTTGGAGAATCGTCTCGATGTACACGAGAGAAATCACGTTCTTGAATATATTGCGAATGATTATGATACCTATCAACGTTGGATAAATTTGGTTGAGACCTTTCAAGAGCTTCAATCTCTCAACGATTGCGAAGCGCAACGCGTAGTTGAGCAAGTGAAATCGAAAACAGTCGATCCGACTATTTCTACCAAAAACAGTTTGATCAATAGATTGTCTCAATGGCTATTAAGCCAAAATGGTTTGTCTGCCACATTTGCAACAGCTGCTGCTATTGTTATTTCCATTATTCTAATACCAACACCACAGCCATATAACGTTAGTGATGATCTTACGGGGTTCTATGATACTATTGATGTACAGTTGATTGCAGAATTAAACAATTCAAATGTCCTAGGAAAACAATTTTCCGATCAGCGGAATTTTAAGCTTGTTATTCTTGAAACGCCTACACAGAGGGCCATAGCTAGTGGTTTTGCCATAGGAGCAAATAGATTGAGTCCTCAAATATTTGCAAACATGGGTTTTCCTGTTGGCTCAATCAAGATACTAAGCACTAAACAGATCCCGGAACTGGAAGAAGACGAATACAGTATTCTATTCGAGTTGGGTCGTTTTTCTGCGCTTGCAACGCTTCGTTGCTTGGAAAATAACGCAGCTAGTCTTAAACAACTTTACCCAACGGCAAAACGATTGATATTCAAGCTTGACAAATCAAAACTCGAGATCACTTCATTTTTGAGTCAGAACTTTCAAAACAATATCGACGAAAATCTTGCGGTATGTTCATTGAGTAGTGATATCAACCAAACTATTTTGATATCACAATAGAGAACTCAATTATATCGAATGAACGTTTTGTCAGAAAAAATAAAGAGGATTTGCCTTTGAAAATGATTAAGAGCCGAATGTAAAGCAAAGGCCTATCATCAAGGGAAATGGTACAAACCAAAGGTACTCAATACTACCTAGCCTAGAGGTAATAGAAACTCATAAAAGCGATAAGGTCTGTCTAATCCATAAGAATCGATACCGTTTAAAAACTTTCCTATTTCAGTATGAGATTCAAATTCCCATCGGTTAACGCTTTGTGTCCAGTCGCTCATTGGTTTAACCAATGGAATTTTTGTATTTAGATGTTCGGGAGTGGTTCCGCCTACGAGTTTGGTTGAACCTTCCGTGACAAGCGCAATGGCACCACCATTGGTTTTTCCCAATTCGTTTTCAACCGCGAGTGTGTAAAGAGGTATTTGCGGGTCTTGATTCCTACTAGCCAGATTGTACAAATAAGGATCTCCACCACTTTTATAATCAATGCTAAAGAGCCGGTCATCAGAAAGCACACGATCAATTCGATCAACTTTGAGATTGAATGTGAGCTGATTCAATTTAATTTGTAAAGCCTGCTCAGTATATATGACTTCAAAGGGATCCCGACATTTTTCAACTTCAAGCCACTCGATCAATAGTTGAACAAGCCGTTCAGTTTCTAACTGTTTTAGAATAGGCGAATAGGTAAGCTGATAATTCTTCGCATCATCTATCGATTCCTTAATACAACATTCAACAAAATCTTCAAGTACTTCACTATCCATTTGAGCAAGCGCTGCACTTGATCCAATTTCTTTCCAAAAGCGAAACAAAGCATCATGCAGTAAGTTGCCCTGATCGGTTGCCTTCAAAAAGCC
>JAOUJM010000373.1 GCA_029883265.1 Gammaproteobacteria bacterium | reverse complement strand
TCAACTCGGGATTAATTCCGAGCCACAACAGTTGACGCAAGCGCTAAGTGAGCTTGATGGTTTGGCTAGTTGGTGGACACAGCAAGTAAGCGGCAATGGCTGCGCCGATGGTGTTTTACAATTCCGTTTTAATGGCGAAGGCTTTGATATGAAGGTAATGCAGATGGATGAGCGCTTGGTGAAATGGCGTTGTATTGGTGGGCCTGACGAGTGGATTGATACTGAAATTATTTTTGATATTCAAGTAAAGGAAAGTGGTAGTGAGTTATTTTTTACCCATAAAGGCTGGGAAAGTGAAACTCCGTTTCATTATCACTGCAGTATGAAGTGGGCGGTATTTTTATTAAGTTTGAAAAACTATCTGGAAACCGGTAAAGGACAGCCATTTCCGCATGGTATTTCGATTGCGGTTGAGAGTTAAAATAGTTCACACCCGTTTTTTGATGGGGTGTGAAGTTTCTTAATTATTGAGTTAACACGCCGTCACGATAATCCTGAATGGCTTGATCGATTTCTTGCGGAGTGTTCATGACGAAGGGCCCGTATTGCGCGATCGGTTCTCCCAAAGGTTTGCCTGCAAGTATGATTAAACGAGTTTTGTCATCACCGCTTAAATTTAATTGACCATCACGCGATAATACGGCGACCTGGCCGGCACTAATGCTCTTTCCCCCAATCTGGGTCTCGCCTTCATACACATATACTAACGCGGTATGGCCATCGGCTATATTCACTTGGACAGATTTTTTTGCATGAAAATGAATATCGACATATAAAGGATCGGTGGCTAAACCAATAACCGCCCCCTTCACTTTTTCATCATCAACACTGATTTCTCCAGCGATAATTTTATAAGTGACCTCTTCGAAATCACGTTGCGGAATATCTTTGGCGGCGATGTCGCGATAATAAGGATCTTTCATTTTTTCTTTGGCGGGCAGATTCACCCATAATTGAAAGCCACTCATACGGCCTTCGATTTGTTGAGGCATTTCTGAATGAATAATGCCACGCGCAGCCGTCATCCATTGCACATCGCCATTTTCCAATAAACCACGATTGCCTAAATGATCTTCATGCAACATACGACCTTCGAGCATATAAGTGACGGTTTCGAATCCTCGATGCGGATGTGATGGAAAACCGGCGATATAGTCAGAGGCTTCATCGGAGCCAAAATGGTCAAGCATTAAAAATGGATCGAATTGATGCGGGTCACGACCACCGCCAAAGATTCGATTTAATTTGACTCCCGCGCCATCAGATGTGGCGCGTCCTGTGTTGATGCTGATAACTTCTCTCATGTTTGACTCCTTAAGCCGCAAGTATTTCTACAATACTGTTACGCGCTTGTTGTAAACCGTTTTCGCGGGCGTGGTCGCCCATATTTAAACCTTCTGCATAAATAAAATGCACATCCTCAATCCCAAGAAACGCCAACATGTTTTTAATGTAGGGTACTTGTGTGTCGCTGGCCTTATCTTTATGTAAACCGCCGCGAGTCGTAATGACATAAGCCGTTTTATTTTGTAATAAACCTTTCGGACCTTCAGCAGTATATTCAAAGGTTATTCCTGCTCTCGCTATATGATCAAACCATGCTTTCAATACTGACGGTACTGAGAAATTATACATGGGTGCGCCAATAAGCAGAATATCGGCCGCCTGTACTTCGTCGATCAAGTTCTGACTATAAATACTTTGCTGAGCTTGTTTGGCCGTTTGCTCGTTTGCTGGAGTATTGATCGCTTGCAAGTAAGCGGCATCCAAGTGTGGAACCCCTTCAGCGGCGATATCTCGACAGCTAATGCTGATCTGCGGCATCGTCTCGGCCAATTGCGCCAATAACTCCTTGGCAATTTGATTGGATACGCTGGTTTCAGCAAATAAACTGGAATTGATTTGAAGTAGTTGGCGCATGTAGATCTCCTGTGGGTTAAGCATTGGCTTTTGTTAATAATAGGCCTATAATCCTGATTGGTAGAGGCAATTATTAGCTTTAAATGATCAGGAAATTAGATATATCTCATGAAAACACCTAGAATCAGTCTAGAGCAATGGCAGGTCTTAGCGGCCGTAGTTGAGCAAGGCTCGTTTGCCAAGGCGGCTGATGTATTGAATAAAAGCCAGTCTGCCGTGAGTTATGCGATCGCCCGCATGGAGCAACAATTGCCTACGCCAGCCTTGCGCTTGGAAGGACGAAAAGCGGTCTTAACCGACGCAGGCGAATTATTATATCGACGCGCCTTGCAGCTCATCAGTTTTGCCAATGATATTGAGCAAACCGCGCAACGCTTAGCCCAAGGCTGGGAAACACAAATCGCCATTGCTGTGGAAAGCATTGTGCCGATTGATCCGGTGCTTAAAGCCATGCAACGCTTTGGTGAATATGCGCCACAAACCCGTGTGATGTTATTAGAAACAACCTTGTCGGGAACCGATGAGGCCTTATTAGAACAGCGTGTGGATATGATGATCTCGCCTAGCACCCCACCGGGATTTCTGGCCACGCCTATTGGCGACATTTGTATGCTGCCAGTCGCTGCAGCGAATCATAGTTTGGCGCAAGCCTCCACTCTTTTGAGTGAAGAGGATTTGCGACAGGCGCGACAAATTGTGATTCGTGATTCCGGACAAAAACGTAGTCAGGATAAAGGCTGGCTCGGTGCAGAGCAGCGTTTTACCGTGAGTCATGTGCACACTATGATTAAAGCCTTGCAAGCGGGTTTAGGTTTTGCTTTTGCACCTTTACCTTTAGTGAATGATTTATTAAATGATGGAACTTTAAAACAATTAAACCTAGGAACTAATATTGAGCGAAAACTTCCGATTTATTTAACTGTGGCAAAGCCCGACCAATTAGGTCCAGCGGGAAAACGTTTTATCGAGGAATTGAACTATTGTTTTAAGCCTGTGCTGCAACGGAATGGCGACGTTCACGTTTAACTAGACAATTTCGTACCTATGCTTGCAAGAAAAATAAAATGCTTTAATCCACAATATGGTCTGCTGGCGCCCTATGTGTTTTTTATCGTGTTACTACTGCTAGTATTCTTTTCAAAACATTTCAATATTGTAATGCAGGCGAGCAATACTGTCGCACTAGTTAATTTAGTATTAATCGCTTTAGTTTATTCAAATGCAATTGATAGTCTTTTTCGCTATCGAGTGTTGGCGCTCGCCAGGCGGGTGCTTGTTGGAATGAGCTATGTGCCTTTATTACTACCGAGTTTGTTATTGGCTGGTTTCTAGCAATCACCTATTCTGAATTAGATTGCACGACCCAGACTAAATGAAAGCACTGGTCCTGCACCCACAAATGGTGTGCCAACGAAAAAGCCCAGCTCGCCGCTAAAATTCCAATGGCTTTGCGACATCCATAAATAACCCACGGTCGAGCCGACAATAGGATAATAAGTTTGTTTTGGCGTAGTTTGTATGCTGGCCGGTTGTGAAGACTTGCTGTAAAAAGTGGTGGAGCTGCTGACGTAATGGGCGAAAGGAGAAACAAACCAACCGCTCGATAACACGGTATTGAAATAG
>JAOUJM010000372.1 GCA_029883265.1 Gammaproteobacteria bacterium | reverse complement strand
ACACCGAGTCATCAATACCGCGACCACTGAAATAATGCGACACAGCGAAAATGCCCGAGTAAAAGAAAAAACTAAAAATAACTAGTGTATAAATGGGAATATGATTTGCGTTTAGCTTATGCTTTCTCAGACTGAAGAACAAACCTAAAGCAAAGACCACGCAAGAAGCCAAAAATAGCTGATAAATATTCATTTAGATTTCCCAAAAATCCATAATTGCGAGCCAAAGAGCAGAAATTATACCACTAAACAACAGTGCCTCAATGATTGTAAAAGGATGACTTAATCATCTTGGCGCAAAAAACAAACCATCAACCAAGGACTAGTCGTTTTCTTCATCAACAACAATTTGCAGGCCCGGCGAGACCGCATAGGCTGCATCAACCGCTACTTGCGCAACTGCAATCAAACAATCATCAATAAACAAAAAAGGTAAACGCTTGCGTTGCCACGGAGGAATACGTTGCTCTTGAAAAAGTTTTTTTAATGTTTTATGCCCTCGCTTGGTTAAATTCATTTTCTCGGCTTCGCGGGCAAAACAAATTTTAAGGACTTTTTTTCGCAGTTTTTCCGGGTCTAAACCTATTCCTTCCGTTGCTTTAAAACTAATTTTTCCTAAATTAGGTATACTTAATTCACCGGTTCCATCCCAGGTGTAAACCTCGGTTGCCGATGGAAACTGCAATGTATGCATAATGTATAGATCGTCCGCATATCGCCGCACTTCCACTTTGTCCCAATGCACACACGGTTGCGCATCGTTTTTAGCCGCTAGCACATTTTTGTCGATGTGCTGTAATTTCTTTGCACTAGGTAAAACAAATCCGTGTTGAACAATCCAAGCTCGTAGCACTAAAAATCGGTGTGACCGCTCCAGATTAAGCAAGGCTTTCACACTCAAGCATTGATTAGTTTTAGTTAAATTTGCTAGTAATTGTTGCGCATAGTTTTGATTGAGGGTTTCACTACTGGCGCAATGTTCAGCGGCCCGAGCTAAACTTTTTGCACTACCCGGCCAACGAGATTTGAGCAATGGCATAATGTGTTGGCGCAAATAATTCCGATCATATTGCAAACTTTGGTTGCTTGGATCATCAATCCAAGTGAACTTATGCATTGTTGCGTAATGTAGTAAATCCTCACGACTATATTCAAGAAGCGGCCGCAATAATTTTCCTTGGGCAAATACAGTTTGTACAGGCATTGCGCTTAAGCCGCGCGTTCCTGCACCCCGCAATGCTTGTAATAAAAATGTTTCGGCCTGATCATCCAGATGATGAGCAGTGAGCAATAATGCTTTTTCAGGCAACATCTCGGCGAATGCCTGGTAACGCGCTTGACGAGCCGCGGCTTCCGGACTTTCTCCTGGACATGCACCAGCATCAACCGTAAGCACGGTTAAACTCACGCCTAACTGATCACAAAAGAGTTGGCATTGCTGCGGCCATTGTTGCGCCACGGTTTGTAATCCATGGTCGACATAAACCGCTTCAATTGCATTGTTGAGATGTAGTTGCGCTAGCGCGTGTAATAAAACACTGGAGTCGAGGCCACCACTAAAGGCCACGAACAAGCGTTGCTGTTCTTGAACAAAAGGAATTAGAAATTCGCGTAGGTTAGCCGATGAAAATGCCATAGGCCTTTAAGCCACGAGGTGTTTTAAACCTCGCGATAGTTGCCAAACTGCAATAAGCGCTTGTAGCGCGCATCGAGTAATTTATCAATTGGCATTTGCCCTAGCCGATCTAAGTTTTCAAGCAAGGCTTCTTTGAGACGGCGTGACATGGTTTCCACATCACGATAGGCTGAGCCCAAGGGCTCTTCGATGATTTGATCAATCAAGCCTAACTCTTTTAATTTTGGTGCCGCAATATTCATGGCTTCAGCAGCTTCACTAGCACGATCAGCACTTTTCCATAATATCGAGGCACAACCTTCCGGTGAAATAACCGAGTAGGTGGAATATTGTAACATCATGACCCGATCACCCACGCCAATCGCTAATGCACCACCAGAACCTCCTTCGCCAATAACAGTGCAGATAATTGGTGTTTTTAACTGTGACATCACGAGTAAGTTTCGTGCGATAGCCTCGCTTTGCCCACGTTCTTCGGCATTGATTCCACAATAAGCACCCGTAGTATCAATGAAAGTTACCACCGGCATTTTAAAACGCTCAGCCAGTTCCATTAAGCGCATGGCTTTGCGATAGCCCTCAGGACGTGGCATGCCCCAATTACGTCGAATTTTTTCTTTGGTGTTACGACCTTTTTGGTGGCCAATAATCATGACCGGCTTACCTTCTAAACGCGCCACACCACCGACAATTGCTGGATCATCGGCAAATGCACGGTCGCCATGTAATTCTTCGAATTCGTGGAAAATCTGATCAATATAATCCAGTGTATAAGGCCGTAATGGATGACGAGCTAGCTGGGAAATTTGCCATTGACTTAAATTGGAAAATATCTGCCGGGTTAGGTTTTGACTTTTGTGCTCTAGACGCTGAATTTCGTCATTAATATTGATTTCTGAGTCATTGCCCACATGGCGCAATTCTTCAATTTTCGCTTCTAGTTCCGCCACCGGTTGTTCAAATTGCAAATAATTCAAATCCATGCTCATTACGACCTTCAAAAATTTCTCATATTATACGTGTATTTAGTATTCAACTCTAATGCCGTCAAAGCCCGACAATTGGTCTAATCCTGATAATAGTTCATCGCTAGGACAAATACGCCAATCACTGGAAAAATCCACATACGCACGAATACCATTAAGTTGATAATGTATTCTTACGGGACATTGCCCCTCGCGGTGGGCAGCTAAAATATCATATAAATTTTGCAACTTCAGCGCATCACTTCCGTTGGATTTCATACTCAAAACCAAACGCTTGCCAAAGCGCTGACGGGCACTGCTTATATCAAGAATTTCAGTTGCTGTCATGCGCAAGCCACCACTGAAATCGTCAACCGATACTTCACCCGTGACGATGAACAATTGATCTTTTTGCAATTGCTCACGGATTTCGGCAAATAAGTCGGAGAATAAGGTAATATCCAGTTTTCCAGTGGCATCGTCAAGTGTAATAATTCCCATTAGATCGCCGCGCCGGGTTTTTACCGTGCGCACGCCTACGAGTAAGCCAGCAATAACAACCGTTTGTTTTTTCTCACCATCGAGTTTGGCTATGGTATAACTGGTAAAACGTTTGAGTTCTTCGGCATATGCATCTATTGGATGCCCACTTAAATAAAAACCTAGGGTTTCTTTTTCATAATTGAGCCGGGCTTTATCCTCCCATTCGGCGCGTTGCTGCCAATCATTCACCGAGTCTTGTTGCGTGTTGTCGGTCAGGCCAAATAAATCATTTTGACCGCTATTTTGATTTTGTAGTGCTTGCTCCGCAACTTGCACGGCCGTGCTCAAACTAGCGCTTAAGGTGGCGCGATTTTCACCCAACTCATCCATAGCACCGCATTTAATCAAAGTTTCTAAACAACGACGATTGAGCTTTTTCAAATCCACGCGCTGACAAAAATCAAATAAATCT
>JAOUJM010000371.1 GCA_029883265.1 Gammaproteobacteria bacterium | reverse complement strand
CTCGCATTTATAGCCTGGGATCACAATTTATTGCAATTGGCCGTAATCACACAAACAGTTTCCCTGGCGGTATTTGTACCAGTACCGATGGACGCACATGGACTTATGTCGATACATCAACTGGCGTATTAGGTGTTTATGTTCAAGGACTCGTATTTGACGGCACAACTTACGTTGCGATCGATGGAGCCAATTATGTGGCCACCGCTACCAATTTAGGTGACTGGTCAGGCCATTCGAGTGCAACTTTATTCAGTGGTGGTCTCAAAGATATAATCTACGATGGCAGCCAAATAGTTGCAATTACACCAACAGCAGTGCTTTATGGTGCGGCAAATGATCCACTGAGTTGGACATCGGTGACAGTCACCGGCGCCACTTCGCTTAATTCTATTGCTTTTGATGGCACCACCTACCTTGCTGTAGGATCAAATGGTGAAGCCTTTTCTTCTACCGATCTTTCTGTTTGGAATACTGAAACCACGGGTACCAGTGAGGATCTGCAAAAAGTGGTTGTCGGTACCGATGGTGCGAGTGGTAAACAATTTGTGATGACCAGTTATTACGAACGTGTTTTCACTCGAAATACAGGGGGTACCTGGGCTATGACGAACGAAGGCTCGGGCTTTAGCAGTGACTTTTACGATTTCACCCATGATGGTTCACAGTTTATCGCCTTAGGTGCCCATGGTGGTACCAGCACAACCACACAGATTTCCACCTCAAGCGATGGCATAACCTGGTCTGCTCCTGCGGCCGTCACAAACATGGCAAGTGTAAGTCCCACCAAAATTGGATTCGCCAATACTTTTTATCTATTCGGCGTGAGCCACTCCGCTGACATGAGTACATGGACTGCGATTTCTGACAACACATCAGTGAATTCCGTATTAACCAATATTTATAGTTTTTATTCATTCGAATATATCAATAGCAAATACGTCGCAGCGCACCGCGATGGTATCGCCATGTCCGATGATCTAAGCACTTGGAGTGCAACCACGTGGCCGGGTGGCGTTGGTGTCAGCAGCATAATGGGTGTTGCCAGTGTCGGCAGCAGTTGGGTTGTTTTAGGTAATGATGGTTCAACCGGTGCAAGCAAACTTATGCACAGTGTAGATGGCAGCACCTGGACGGATCATTCTGCGGCAGTTGCCTACATCCGGGATGAACAGATTGGCTATTCCGACCCTAAATCGCTTACATCCGATGGCACTACTTATGTCATCTCCGACGTTAAAGGAAATTTTCATACATCCACCGATGGACTTACTTGGACCCAGCTTGCACGGTCGAATATCGCAACCAACGTGATTGCTTCAGGCCTAACGGTTGATAATCTTAGCCCTTATGAAGTCACATTTGTGGTTCACGACGGTCAACGCTTCTTTGGGCTGGGACAAAACAAATCAGGTAAAGACATCACTAGTGAAGAAGCGTTAATTTATGTCTCTAGTGATGGCATGAGTTGGGATATTTACAAGACGGGAATTTACCATACTATCCATGCGTTTCAGGTTGCCAACTCAACATTGATTATGGGCGGAGCCAATGGTTTCATCGCTACGCATTCAGCAACGTTTCCATAATTTAGAATCGTAGGAACACTTTCTTTTTGAGCCACACTTCGGTGTGGCTTTTTCTTATCTTGACCGTATATTGTTCTTTTCCGCTAAAACATGTGTGAGCCGAATTAAACGTTCAAGAGTTTGTAACCAATAAGGCGCCTCTAAAAACTTAAAGAAAAAAAGTATGCTAATCAATTCAGCTCAGGAATAACGTTCTTCTGTTCGATTTCGTTTTTCAGTTCGCATAATAATTCGTCAAAACCACTGTTTTGCTTTTGTTGCTTGTTTACCAACGCAACTAAATCCCAATAACGTTGCGCTTGTGGATTTTGGTGACCTGAAAACATCTGCAATAACCAGTGCCGAAACTCAATTCCATCGACTCTTCCCATGGCTTTTGCAAAAGTTCGAACAAACTGTTGTCGCTCTTGCTTTCCATGAGAGATATTGCGTAACTGATTAAACAATTCATTGCGTGCAGCCACATCAACTTGCTGTTGATCGAGTAGATGCCAAAACCACTGGGAGTTTTTCTTTACATGGTACAAAAACTTTTCATCACGGAGAAGTTGATTCAATTCTACCCATGCTTTGACTTGCTGTTTGCTAGGATTTTCGGGTAGCACCACTGTTCCAAATTGACGAAACCGATCAGCAGTAGTTGCATCTGAAACATATTGCAAGGCATCGTCCCAAAATTGAGTAAATATTTCATCTTGATCAGATTTTTCCATCGCAGCCAATAGTTGCAGATACTCCAGCCTAAGCTCATCACTCTCGCCGAGAGTGGCACTAAGCAAAGCTTGTTTGCGCTGCAATGTTTTGATCTGAAGTCCTAGTAGTTTTAGTTGCAACTCAATAATTCGATTTAAATCAGTCGCACCACTCAATAATGCTTGTATTTTTTCCAGTGCTACATCGAATTCTCGCAAGGCCAAAATCAAGCGCAAACGCTCCAATTCGAAAGCATCAAATAAACGCTGCCCCGTATCGCTACGCTGCACTTGGCCGAGCAAACCTTTGTCCGCATAAAAACGGATGGTCTTAACACTTGCGCCGCTTTGCTCGGCCAATTCACCAATTCGATAATATTTTTTCATAGAACACTTGCCTCTCCCCTAGGTGGAGGGTTTAAGCTTTTTTTATTTAATTCTGGAGCGATATTATGCCAAATAACCAAGCACAAACCAACTTGCATCGCCCTGCTTTGCAAACCAGCCGGGAAATTTATGTAATGCCTTGTTTCACTACTTTGATGGTTTCAGACTTGAATCAGTCTAAAGATTTCTACACGCAAGCCGCCGGTTTTTTTGTTTTGGCAGAAATTCCTGGCGAAAATTCAAATCTTGCATTGATTCATTTAAGACGTAAACTTTATCAAGATATTTTACTCGTACCCGGTGGTCACAAGATTCAAGCGGGTGCACAAATTTATTTTGATGCGGCCAATGAGAATTTGGAGCAGCGCGCCGTTTTGGCAAAATCCTTGGGTTTAGGTGAAATTTCTGGTCCTTTAGAAACCGCTTGGTATACCCGTGAAGTCAGATTCAGCGATCCAGATGGTTATCAAATCATTTTTACTGAAAGAAATGAAACAGAATTTAATCCTGAGTGGGAGCAAACACTGAACAATTCGACGTTAAACACGGGGTCATAAGCCACGATGAAATCTTCAGCCAATCAATTACCCATGAAACAATTACAATTTCTTGATGACTATGGGTATTTAATTTTACCTCATTTATTCGCACAGACCAGCATCAAACAGTATTTGCAACAGGCGAAAACACTTATTGACGAGGAAACCAACGAGGACCAATTAAAAAAAATATTTCCAGATTTTATTGAGCATCCCATGATACAGCAAGTGTGTCACCACCTATTGCAATCGCCTGGCAAACTTGCGGGATTGCGTATACGTGCACCAAAACCAAATGCAGGACAACAAAGTTTACACACAGACTGGGATCGAGCTGTAAGCATAGGTGATTATTATTCGGTGACCTTT
>JAOUJM010000370.1 GCA_029883265.1 Gammaproteobacteria bacterium | reverse complement strand
GATGAATTAAGTTTTGTTGTGACGCTTCAACCAAGTCATGGCAGTTTAAGTGGCACGTCACCGAATTTGATTTACACACCGAATGCAAATTATTTTGGCGGTGATAGTTTTAGTTTTGTCGCCAATGACGGAATCAGTGATTCGCTTGCCGCAACGATTCTTTTAAGCATCACTCCAGTCAATGATCCACCGCTTGCGAATGAGCAAACAATAACAACGTCGGAAGATGTAGCTAAAAGTATTCAATTATTTGCATCGGATGTTGATAGTGCCGAGCTTAGTTTTCAGCTAGTGGCTCTGCCGCAAAATGGCTCACTAACCGGAACTCCGCCTAACCTTGTTTATACGCCCAACGAAAATTATTTTGGTAATGATCAATTTTCATTTGTTGCAAAAGATGCTGATTTGGCAAGCTCAGCAGAAACAATGGTTTCAATTAGCGTAACAGCGGTTAATGATGCACCGATTGCGAATAGCCAAATTATTTCTACCGATGAAGATACACCACGAAGCTTTGTCTTGAGCGCGTCAGATATTGAGCAATCGAATTTGACGTATACGATTGTTGCTCAGCCAGGCAAAGGTACGTTAAATACGAATCAATTGCCGAGCGTGAGTTACACACCGAGTGCCAATGAAACTGGATCTGACTCGTTTACCTTTAGGGTTAATGACGGGCAATTAAATTCGTCTACGGCGACAATTAATATCAACATAGTTGCAATCAACGATGCACCAACAGCAGAGAATTTGTCCATCAGCTTGGATCAGGATTCAAGTCAAAGCGTTATTTTGTTAGGTAGTGATATTGAATTGGCCAATTTAATTTTTCGCATCGAAGGCAATCCCACTCACGGCGTATTGACGGGTACGGCACCTGATTTAGTGTATACACCAAGCAGCGGTTATTTTGGTAGTGACAGTTTTACTTATGTGAGCAACGACGGTGCGCTGGATTCTTTGGTCGCCACAGTGAGCATAAGCATTAATCAAGTCATATCGCCCAGCACACCTTTAAATGATACGGGTGTATTTGTTGGTGCAAATTATCCGGGGGGCATCAATGCCGATTGCACGGGTGAAACCGTTGCTGAGCAGGATTGTAGTCAAGGGCGGGATGTGAGCGCTAATGATGGCAGCGATGGCGCATATGGTTTTAGTTTTACCAAACTTGACGCCGCCGGAAATCCATTGGCAGCCAGCGCCACCACTTGGTCTTGTGTAAAGGATAATGTCACGGGCCGTATTTGGGAAAGCAAAGTTGCTGGCAATAGTGTCATCGGTGATGCAGGTTTGCATGATGCAGATGATCGTTATAGTTGGTATAGCACGGATAGTAGCAATAATGCGGGTTTTGTTGGATACGTGAATAATTTCTCGAATACTTGCTCAGGTTTTAATACGAATGTAGCAAGCACGTATTGCAACACACAAGATTTTGTTGCCCGAGTCAACGCTGCTGGTTTATGCGGCGCGAATGATTGGCGCATGCCAACACGCTACGAGTTAGAATCAATAGTGCATATGGGACGTTTTAATCCGTTTATTGATATTAACTATTTTCCAAATACTGTGGCTAGTACACATTGGACAGCTACGCCTTATGCCAATAATACAGACCAGGCATGGGCTATCAACTTTTCGCAAGGCAATAGTTTATATGCAGGACGTTACTTGGCAATACCTGTCCGCTTGGTCAGAACGGCGCCTTAATAAGATTTTTCTAGGTCAATAACAATGGATTTAGAGGATTATGTGGTATGAAAAAAATAATTTTTAAATTAGCGGTAGGTATTAGCCTTAGTATTTTTTCCAGCAATTTTGCGCTTGCACAAACCTGCAATGCTGCCGTGCAAAGTAGTGCGCCGAATAGTCGATTTCTAGTTAACGATGATGCGACAGTGACCGACTTGAACACGGGATTAATTTGGATGCAATGCGTGCAAGGTTTGAGTGGCGCCGATTGTGCGTCAGGCACGGCACAAAACTTGACGTGGGATTTAGCATTGCAAGTGCCACAGTCACTTAATGCTGCAGGAGGATTTGGCGGAAGCAGTAGTTGGCGCTTGCCAAATTATAAAGAGTTAACATCATTACTAGAGATCGCGTGCATAACGCCTGCAATTAATGCCAATGTTTTTCCCAACACACCTTCAAATAATTTCTGGAGTTCAACACCAACATCACAATTTGTCGACTACACATTTTATGTCAATTTTGACACAGCCGAAGGTGCCATCAGTCAACGCACTGGGCAATTATTCGTGCGCCTAGTGCGCGATTCAGGACTTTAAAATACGTACTAAACAACTAATTTGTGTTTGTCTGTTTTATTAGCTGTTTAAAGCCGCTACTGTTTTGCATAGCATGAAGGGCGTTATGATATACAAGATTAGGTGCATATCGCGATGAAATAATTGATGGCTGTGGGCGGGTTTTTCTACAGCCTCGTTATGCGAACAACCCTGTATTAAAGTTGAGAATGCAAATAAGTTCTCGTATCTTCATTATAAAAAATCTAAAGGTCTTATCAATTTTCTACACTAGTCGTTATCGATATTAGACGCTTAAGCTCATTTACATGTTCATCAAATGCCCTTCGTCCGTTTTTCGTCATATGTATCCATGTGCGTTGACGTCCACTAACTTTTATTTTTTTCTGTTTAACATAACCCGCTTCCTCAAGTTGCTTAATATGCTTAGATAACACGGAATCACTAATCCCTAGTTCCTCCCGCAAGACTTGAAACTCTGCGGTTTCAAGTGGGGCCAAAAATGCACAGATTCTGAGACGATTAGGGGCGTGTATAACATTATTGAACTGAAAACTCCTCATTCACCAGCCTCTGCATTTACTTCTTGAGAATAACTCGACGCTCTAAAACGAAAGCGATTACACAAAACAAGGAAATTAATACACCAATAGAGAACGGTGCAATTAGTCCATATGTATCTCGTAATTCTCTCGCGACAAAAATGAATGGAATCGATATCACTGCAACACAGGAAATCACTAAAAAAAAGCCCTGTCTTGAAGGGTATAATTTTGCAATCACACCAGATTTTTTCGTTTGATGTATCACAATAATCACCATCAATATAAACACGGGGGCCATATATATCCGAGAAACATCAAACCCAGCTAAAATAAAGATGCTACCGGTTAGTAACGCTATCGTTAAACCAAACCATATAGGAGGGACAGCCCGCTGTATACCGATAGATCTCGCTTGCTGTATGGCGTCAAACGCTTTCCTCGTTTCGTTAACTTCTATTTGATCGTTCTTACTTTTCATGTATTCGTCTCCTTATTACTTTCCATGTTGGAAAGTAATATAGCAACGACTTTCCAATATGGCAAGTTATATGTTTCCATAACGGAAAGTATTCGACACATTTAGTATGCAATTAACAAAATATCGGGGCCAGATACCGTCTTCCAAGTCAAGCGTATTTCGCATCAAAGAATAGCCACATTCAAGCCGCAAGTGCACCACAAGCTTTTCAAAACACCTCGTAGGGTGTTTGATAATTTAAACATTTTCTGGGTCGATTGTTGAGAAGTTTTTCAACGCGATTGATTTGACTTGCAGACACTTCACTAAAGTTG
>JAOUJM010000116.1 GCA_029883265.1 Gammaproteobacteria bacterium | reverse complement strand
ATTTACCGATGGGCATTATTCTATCTCTGATTATTGCAACTTTGTTTTACGCCCTAATCGCATTAGTCGCGGTGTTGAACGTGCCCCCCAAACAATTAGCCATGAGCGATGCGCCACTGGCTTTGGTGTATGAGTCGGCAACAGGCCAACGACCAATCATAATTTCCATTATCAGCTTATTCGCCGTCGTCAACGGCGCCTTAATACAAATTATCATGATCGCTAGAATTCTTTATGGTATGAGCACACAACAATGGCTACCTAGTTTTTTAAGCACCATTCATCCACGCACCAATACGCCCGTGCTTACCACGCTAATTGTTGGCTTGATTGTTCTTTTATTCGCTCTCATTTTTCCTTTGCTCACCTTAGCCAAAGTTACTAGCTTTTTTATTCTTGCAGTTTTTGTATTTGTGAACTTAGCACTCATCCTAATTCGTCGTCGTTCAAATGAAAAATTTGTCTACCCCGCTTGGGTTCCTTATGTCGGCTTGTTTAGTAGCATTGCATTAGTAACTTTTGAAATCATAAATCAAATCTAATGATTGTTTATCCGATGCTCGTTTAGTTTTCTAGTATGGAATATTTCCAATAACCAGTTGTTAAAGCCTAAAAGCAAGATTTTTTAGCTCAACACAACAGGAGATAATTCATGCGACACTTTCTTTTTTTAATAATTTTTTTTATCAGTATAACGCTGCCAGGCTTTGTGAGTGCAGAGACTGTTTTTCATGAAAACATACGACCGTCAGTACATACCACGACCCCGCTATATTCGGTGGCCGGTTTATATGAATGGGCGGATGATATTCCATTCGAAGGTAGTCATTTGCTTAGCAGTTTTGCATTTAGCTATCGTTCAACGCAACCGCTTCGTGCTTACTTTCGTTTTTATGGCGTCGATCAAAATAGCGGATTTCCAGGCACACTGATCGCAGAAATTGTACGTGAGTTGCCTGCAAACACCTCATCAACTCCAAGCACGATTCAACTGACAGCAGCAGAGCAGTTTTATTTTTCTGCAGAACCCAATCTCAACAGAAAGTATCAATACACATCAATTAACGGTGCATGGTTCAGTGTGCAATTTGAACAGAGCAGCGCGACACTCAATCCTGGTACTTTACTGATACGCCAAGCGCGCGGCGGTAGTCGCCGTGGTATGTATAATATGAGCGTCGGTAGTTTTGTTGCGACGTTTGATCCTGATGGTTTTTTACCGGGTTCAATGTATTTACAGCTCACTGGTGGTGGCTCAACTACGGTTCCCACGCCTCCAGCAACACCTGACGAACCCACAAATGCAAACCCGCCACGACTGGCAGATGTTAGTATCTCACCATCAACCATTTATCCTGGCGGTAGTGCTGTGCTAACGATTTATTTGCAAAACAAAACCACTGAAGCCGGTGTATTTGTCGATCTGCAATCCAGTCGTGAGGCATTGGTAGCAGTACCGGATAAAGTTGAGATTCCCGCAGGCCAAGATCATGTATCAATTCAATTAAATGCCAGTTATGAATTACGCCGTGATAAGCAGCGAGTAAAAATACGTGCTCAATTAAATAATGATGATGCCAGTGTGAAATTGAAAGTTAAACGTAACTAAATCTTTTTCTTCGTTATTTTGGCAGTCGATGGCTTCCATCGCCATCGACTGCATATACGCTTGACCATATATATGGTTTAACGTATATTCCCTCCTCATGAACATCACACTCGCAAGTCTATTTCAACTATTATCCGATGAAACCCGGTTGCGCTCGCTTGTATTAATGCAACAACATGGCGAATTATGCGTATGCGAATTAATGCAAGTCATGCAGCTTGTGCAACCAAAAATTTCGCGCCATCTTGCCCTATTGCGTGATGCATCACTCGTCACTGACCGACGCCAAGGCCAATGGATTTATTATCAACTCAATCCTGAGTTACCGCTTTGGCTGAAACAAATCATCGAAACGGCCAGCCAACAATCGGCCTTGGAAACAGCATTTGCTCAAGATGAAAAAAACATGCAGCTCATGTTAAATCGTGCAAAGCAAAACATTTGTACTACAGCTTAAAAGAGATTACTTGAATGAATATTCTATTTTTGTGCACAGGAAATTCCTGCCGTTCCCAAATTGCTGAAGGCTGGGCCAAACATTTCTCCCAGGGCCAATTTCAAATCCAATCGGCAGGCATTGAAGCCCATGGTAAAAATCCCCGTGCAATCGCTATTATGCAAGAAGTCGGCATCGATATCTCAAAACAAGAATCAACTAAATTGACACCTGAATTGTTAGCGCAAGCCGATTATCTAGTAACGGTTTGTGGCCATGCAGATGAACATTGCCCTGTACTGCCTCCCGGCAAACAAAAAGAACATTGGCCACTTTCAGATCCTGCCAAAGCTCAAGGCAGCGAGGAAGAAATCATGGCCGTGTTTCGCGCATCCCGCGACGATATTAAACAACGGGTTCAAAACGTATTGCAACGCTTAGCGCAAGCACAAGCGAGTCAGCAATAATGAATTTATTCGAACGTTATTTGTCTCTATGGGTAGCCCTGTGCATAGTGATAGGCATAGGCTTGGGACATAAGTTTCCTGATCTATTCATACACATCGCTCAATGGGAAATAGCTCATATTAATTTGGCGGTGGCAATATTAGTTTGGTTCATGATTATTCCCATGTTATTAAAAATCGACTTAAGCGCTTTAAGTCAGGTTAAGCAATATTGGCGCGGCATTGCTGTTACCTTGTTTGTGAATTGGGCAGTCAAGCCGTTTTCCATGGCCTTGTTGGCCTGGCTGTTTATTTATTTTTTATTCAGTGATTGGCTGCCCCATGATCAATTGGACTCGTATGTCGCCGGTCTAATTATTCTCGCAGCCGCGCCCTGTACCGCGATGGTCTTCGTCTGGAGCCAACTCATGCGTGGAGAGCCACATTTCACCTTATCCCAAGTCGCGCTGAACGATATCATTATGGTTTTTGCTTTTGCGCCGTTAGTGGCATTGTTATTAGGTATTTCCTCAATTACTGTACCTTGGGATACATTGCTGTTATCTGTACTGCTTTATATAGCGGCACCCTTATTGATTGCGAATTTGTGGCGGCGTTGGCTATTGGCTCAGCAAGAGGGACAAAAAAAATTAACAACAGCGATCAACTATGCACAAAAACTTTCCATGATTGCATTGTTAGTGACCTTAATTTTGTTATTTGGTTTTCAAGGTGAGCAAATTATAATGCAACCTTTGGTAATATTGTTATTGGCAATACCAATTCTATTGCAAGTTATTTTCAATGCCGGTCTCGCATATTGGTTAAATCGTAAAGTAAATTCACCGCATTGCGTAGCTGGCCCATCAGCATTAATCGGTGCCAGTAATTTTTTTGAACTCGCTGTCGCTACTGCGATTGCTTTATTCGGATTTAATTCCGGTGCCGCGCTGGCAACTGTGGTTGGAGTGTTGATCGAAGTACCAGCAATGCTACTTGCTGTGCATTTTGTTAACCGCAGTCTTAACTGGTATGAGGCCAAACCCGGTATCCAATTAACCAGTGAATGTTGCCCAACTCAGATAAAATAAATTAAGAAGAATTTTGAGAATAAACACTAAAAATGAGCAGGCGACAAAAACCCTCGTCGCCTACTATAAAAAGCTGTTAATCCAAACCCGCAAATTGCACTTGACCAATATTATGTTCTGCTAGTTGAACTTCGGGTTGTATTTGTATGCGTTCGGCTAATAAAACATTGCCATTACCGATTTTTCCGATGTCGAGACCACGTAATAATCCCAAACCGGTAAAACTCACCCGTCGCACATTATCCGCCGTGAGTTCCGCTTGAATGGGTTTAATTAACCATTGATTCAGATTACGTCCATTATCCGCACTGGGCTTGTCTGGATTTTTTTGATTGTGCTTATTGAATTGTTCGATTTGTTTTTCTAAAGCGCTGATTGAAACTTTGCTATCAAATCGTTGCAATTGATTGCGATGGTCTAAAATTAGCTCCACTCGATCCATCATCGGCAACATATACACTTGCATATCAGCGCGAATGACTGCCTCACGTTGTCCACTATCACAAACCAAACAGCGACGACTCCATTGACGCTTAACATTGAGTAAACGCAATTGGCGTTTGATTCCCGCTAACACCTGACGCTGATCCTTTGCAGATAGCTTGCTCGCTTGTTGTAATTGTAAGTCAAACCATTGCAAATAAAACGGCTCAATTTCTTCATCGATAATAACGGCTGATTCCGCCATACGTTGCGGTAACACATTTTCCAGGGATTCTGCGGCATGTTCATAGGCGGTTAGCGCATAGGTTTTTTGTCCATCCAACCAAAGTAGACGCGCTAACTGTTTTTGCCACAAATACAAACTTTCTTCATTATTGACTTTCTGTGCTGAAAAAGCAGCTTGCTGAGTCAATGAAAGCGCTTCATCAATACGCCCTTCATCGGCATACAGCCGTGCCATATAACCCACAGCATAGGCTTGCTCGTTATCTAATTTTAATTTTTCTGCCAGCTTCAATGCATCATCATAATGTTTGAAGGCTTGCTTTCGCCAAATGGAAGTATGATCAAATTTGCGATAGGCTTTGCGAAATAATTCACCCATGGCCAGATGTTGTTGCACACGATATAAATCACTATCCAGACTCGCGAGGATTTTTTCATTGGCTCGTAGCGATGTCCAAATGCCTTCTTTATCACCTAAATCAATTTGTGCACGCACTACGTTTAAACGACTACGATAAATTAATTCCGCGTTTTTTAGCTTTTTTGCCAAGTCCAATGCTTGATGAAAATTGTTAATGGCATCCTCATAATCACCCATTCGAGCATCAGCGGCCCCAAGTTGATTAAAGGTAACCGCAAGTAAAAATTCATTATTCAATTGCCGTGCGGTTTCATTAACCACGATTGCATAATCTCGACTATCACTATGAGCGCCTAAACTTTGCGCCAAGCTTGATAATCGATGATAAAGTTTTAATTTGCTTTGCAAAGGTGCATGGCGCAACAGAGGTGTTGCATTATGCAAGCTCCAGTAAGCAGTACGGGGTTGTGCTTGAGACTGGTATTCTTCGGCCAGCGCCATCGAGGCATCAACCGCTTGCGCATATTTACCAGCTTGTTTCGCTGTTTTGATTTGCTCTTGCAAGTCATTCAAGCGAATTTGCTCAGGCGTGACTTGAGTTTGGGTCGGCACCGCGTTTGTTTTTGTCGAATCCGTTGGCTCAGCAGCAAACGCAACGGTATTTGTTTCAAGTAAAACAGTCAGGATTAGCACTGGAGAAATGGCACTGTAAATAAAGCCTTTCTTATCCATGACTATTCTGTAAGCTGTTGTAATTATTGAGCTAGCCATTTAATTTCCCTGATCGAAAAATATACACTGTCGTGCTTCACACACTAGCAGGAATTACCCTTAAAGTAAAAATATTGAGCGTTTGAGAACAGCCTTCGCAATAATAGCAAGTTGTATCTAGCCTGCAAAATTACTCGATTGCTTACACATTCCTTTATCATTACATCATACAGTGCCCAACAATTCGCAAAACACCTGCCAGTTAACTGTTTTTAAGCACAGTCCGCAGGTTGAGTGGGTTGTATTTCAAGATCTAGCCACCACGATGAACCGGGGTGAATCGTTACATCACCACCACTATTGCTTATTTGGATAGGAATGTTCATTAAAGCCTCTTGTGTACACGCTACTGCCACCACATTGTTGCTGCTATGATTGAAATCGTTGCCAACGTCGGTTTGATCGCCTGGATCCAACAGTGCAATCGCCGCAATATTCACATTTTTAACTTTGGCAAATGGAATAACATTATCAGGAAAGGGATTGAAAAATCCGGTCTCGGGCGAAAACCCAACGCGCAAACCTAGAGCACTTAGATCAGTTCCGGCACTCGCTGGCATGAATAGAAATCGAGTATGACGTAATACCAATTTCTCACCTGCCGCTAGTCGTATAGGAAAGTATTGAATAAATTCCAAACTACTTTGAATTCGAACGCCAAATGATCCACTTTCCCTATAAGCTGTTCCGGTAATTTGAAATCGTTCACGCCCTAATTCTGAGCCATCTATTCGCTCTGCATTCTTGGCTTTACTCACCGTGGTATCTAGGCCAAACTCCCCTCCAAGATCTGATGAGCGCACGAGTTGATCGTTAGCGCTGGGTGGGACATTTGTAGAACTCACGCCAATACTGAGTTTTTTATTGCCAGCGTCGATAATAACTGTTGCATTGGAAACGCCTTCAACTGTTAGGGTATCGCTGGTACTGCTGGCCACAATGGGATCAACTTCGGCATCCGTGTCATCAATAGTTGTAAATACATTTTGTGAGCCGCCACCGCCGCCGCCACTTGCGTTAATAATAATTTCGTTACCCGTCCCGGGTTGCAAAGTCACATTCGCACCAGCACTAAGTTTAAAGTTATCATTGGCATTTGCTGCAAAAAAATCATTACCACCAGCATTAATGCTCGAAAATTTATTAATATTAAAAGCAACATCGTCTGCTGTGACAGTGCCATTGGCGATTTTCGCGCTGGTGATAGCATCATTCATTATTTTAGTTTCACTGACTGAGTTCGCCGCCAGTTTGGCTTCGCTAACTGCGCCATTGCTGATTTGATTTGTATCAACGGCATTCGTCGCGAGTTTTGCGCCAGTCACCGCGGCGCTAGCAATTTGATTACTTCCAACGGCATTATTAGCAATTTTTACGGCTGTTACCGCATTATCTGCGAGTTGATTGGTATTCACAGCATTATTTGACAGCTTTACGGTTGTCACTGCTGCGTTTGCAATATTATCTGAATCAACCGCGCCAGCAGCGATTTTACTGTTAATCACTGCACCAGTTGCGATTTTTGTCGCGACAATTGAATTGGAAACTAATTGGTTTTCACCCACTGCATTAGCGGCAATCTTACCAGCGACGACTGCATTATTGGCGATTTTTGTACTATCAATAGCGTTACTCGCAATTTTTGTAGAGGTGACGGCTGCATCTGCAATCTGTGCACTATCCACGCCCGCGCTGGCAATACTGATGGTTGTGCCCGAAATACTTATTCCGTTGCCCGCACTATAACTCGTGCCGCCATTGCCACTACCGCCGAGGGAACAAGTCGAACTATTGCTCTGAAAATCGATACTAGTGATAAATTCATTGGCACCACATTCAATATTATTGAGTTGTTGTTGCAAACCAGACGTATCAAGTTGCGATTGAGGGACAATAAAATTCTGATCGAGACTTAGCGCAACATCAGCACGCTGCGCGCGATTGGCTAGGTTTGATTGCTCAGCATTATCCGCCTGACTGGCGCGATCAGCCACACCGGCCTGTAAAGAATAGGGCACACTGCTCAAACGACGATCGGGACTCAATCGTGTGGGTTCGGCCTGAGTGTTAGAACTTACCCATACACGTAAAAAGGTCTGACTATTATCTTGAAACACTGTGGTGGGAATTGCTTGCATATTAGCTAAGCTAATGTCGCCAAGGTTAATATCAAAACGACCGCCGTCAACAAAACTTCTTACCAAATAATATTGACTGCTATTATTTTGCTGTAACTCACCGTTGGAATTCACCAGGCCATTGCTCCATAGCACTTGTGCATCCTCGCCAGCACTATTCACAATAGCAAAACCAAAATAACGATCACCAGTGATCTTACTACCCTGCTCGCTTAAGCTACCGCTATACGGCACAATGGTTGGTACTTGTGCGAGAGCACTAATCGTCATCAACGCAAGTATCATGAAACCAATAATTCTTTTTAGCCTAAACACTTTTCACTCCCTAAAACTTTTCTGATTCTTGTCATTCAATTCGGTAAATACCACCGCTGGCTGCTTGTGTAGAAAATTGCAGATAGCTTGGCGGGTCAACTTGGATCCGATAAGTGCCACCGCGTTGCACCGGACCTATAGGAATCGTTTTACTGGTATCGCTCCAACTATCCCATCCCAATTGTAATTCTGCGATGTTGGTTATGCCGTCATTATCATCATCGAAATAGGAATAGTGGTCAAAATCAACGGCGACATTTTTATTCTTGATAATTTCTATGTCAGTTTGGGCACTGGCCACTCGCACTGCTAATTCGATATCAGGGTGTTGCACAAAATATTCGATACTGACCACATGTACACCAGGAGTTAGAGCACCCGTGCTGCCACGGACCTGGCGCTGTAAACGATCCACTTGTAGTGCTAGTTGTGGTCCGTCATCAATACGCAAATAGGCTTTCAGTTGACTGTTGGCAGACAAATAATCATCAAGCGTTGGAGGAAATGGCAGCAAAACACGCCCAGTGTTGAGTTCAATTATCCCAGTGGAATCCTCGGATGATTTATCACAGGCAACCAATAACAACAGCAACACTAAAACTATCCCTAGATAATTCAGTGGCTTGGCTTCATATTGTAGGCGGCTAAAAAGACCGTTCCTTGCGTCTATCATATTGATCTGCTTATTATATTTGTATTGTCTCCCATGGAGACAGAGAGCGAAATAATATCGCTTGGCTGGCTGGGGGTCAAATATCTAAATGATTGTCGATTAGCCGTGGCTAATTAATGGTTTTGCGCAAATCCTCAGAGGAATATTGCTGATGTAACCACTGTGTCATATCTGTGGCACTCATGGGTGTATTAAATAGGAATCCCTGGGCTTCATCGCAGCCTTGGGCAGCGAGAAATACCAATTGGTTTTTTTCTTCCACGCCTTCAGCAACCACTTTAAGACGTAAACTATGCGCCAAGCGAATAATTGCTGCTACCATGGCTGCACCATCCGAATCGTTACACACATCTTGAATAAAACTACGATCGACTTTTAGTGCCGTTACCGGAATGGTTTTTAAATAACTTAATGAGGAATAGCCGGTTCCAAAATCATCAAGCGATAAATTCACACCGGTCTCCGCCAGTTTTTGAATAATTTTGGTGGCACAATCGATATTTTCCATGAGCAGACTTTCCGTCACTTCCAAATGCAAACAAGTAGGGTCCATGTGCGAAGCCTCTAATACTCTTGATATGGTATTGACCAGCTCATTCTGTTTAAACTGTCGTGTGGATAGATTCACTGAAACACGAAGCTGACCATAACCTGAATCCATCCATGCCTGGTTTTGTAGACAAGCTTTGTTCAACACCCATTCGCCAACGGGAATAATTAAACCTGTTTCCTCCAGTAAATGAATAAATTGATCTGGTGCGAGCAACCCCATTCGAGGATGATGCCAACGTAATAATGCTTCCGTACCAATCAAACTACCATTCGCGATATTGAATTGCGGTTGATAATACAATTCTAACTCATCAGACTCGATGGCTTTGCGTAAACGATTCACCATATTCATGCGTTGGGATACGGCTATTTTCATTTTTTTGCGATAATATTCGTAGCCACTACGGCCTTTTGCTTTTGCCGCATACAAGGCCATATCTGCATGTTTAATTAAATCCTCGGCGTTGTCACAATTATCAGGATAACAGGCAATACCGATGCTGGTGGTGATATAAACTTCCTGTCCGGCCACTTCCAGCGGTTCGGAAAGACAATCAATAATTTTTTGTGCAACTTTAGCGGCTTTCTTTTTATTGCCAACATTTTCCAGTATCACCGTAAATTCATCACCGCCCAAACGCGCAATCGTATCGCCTTTTCGCACGCAGGTTTGAATACGTGCGCCTGCAATGATGAGCAACTCATCACCCGCATCATGACCCAAGGTGTCATTTATATCCTTAAAATGATCTAAATCAAGAAACAGCAAGCCGATAATCGAGTTATTGCGGTCCGCACGGGTCAAAGCTCGATTCAATCGACGCTTGAATAAAGTTCGATTAGGCAAATCC
Organism: Gammaproteobacteria bacterium; assembly: GCA_029883265.1. Lineage (GTDB taxonomy): Bacteria > Pseudomonadota > Gammaproteobacteria > S012-40 > S012-40 > JAOUJM01. Next base: position 4,359 of record JAOUJM010000116.1, on the reverse strand, counting down.
GTGAGCGGATCGTATTCGGCTAAATAGGCTAAGCGACGTTCAGTGCGTTTACGTTCAATCGCATAACGCAAGGCACGAATCAATAACACGCCATCGCCCTGCCCTTTAACAATATAATCTTGTGCACCTTTTTGCACAGCTTCAAATGCTAGGTCTTCATCCGCTTGGCCGCTGAGTACCACAATGGGTAGTTGCGGCGCGATCGTGATGATTTCGCTTAATGCACCCAAACCCTGGCTGTCAGGTAAATTCAAATCCATTAAACAAACATCAATATCCAGCGAATTCAGGGATGAAATCGCTTGGCTCAAGGTTTTAACATGCGTCAGCTTAAAACGGGAATCACCCCATTCCGCGAGCATTTCACGCACTAAACGTTCATCGGCGGGATTATCTTCTAGCAGCAATAAATTAATGATGTCATGATGCATATGAATTCACTCAGTTGGCGTCGTCTTCCGGCGGCAGTTTGACAATACTCAACCAAAAGCTTTCAATGCTATGAATGATCTGCATGAACTGGTCGAATTCTACGGGTTTGGTCACATAACAATTGGCATGAAGATTATAGCTACGCAAGATATCCTCATCGGCACCGGAGGTGGTTAGCACTACCACAGGAATACGTAAAAGCTTATCTTGACGTTTGATTTCTTGTAACACTTCTCGTCCGTCAATTCGGGGTAAGTTTAAATCGAGAAGTATTAAATCAGGTGTACTCACTTGTGTGTATTGGCCACGCTTGAATAAAAAGTCCAGCGCTTGTTCACCGTCTTGTACGATGGATAAATGATTGAAGACTTTTGCGTCTTTCAAGGCTTCCTGGGTCAAGCGAATATCGGCAGTATTATCTTCTACCAATAAAATATGAATCGGCCGGGCTGTGACTGCCTGATCCATGTTAGGCTCCTAGTGCGTTTATTTTTTTAATGTAAAATAGAATCGACTACCTTTACCTCGCTCTGATTCCAACCAAATTCGACCACCATGCAATTCCACTATTTTCTTCGCAATCGTTAGGCCAATACCGGTTCCTGCATATTCATCTTGAGTGTGTAGGCGTTTAAATAATACAAATATCTTGTCAGCATACTGACTATCAATACCAATACCATTATCTTCCACCACAAACTCAAAAGCTTCATCGGTATTTTTCACTTGAATCTTGATTACCGGACTCTGATCACTTTTAAATTTTAGCGCATTTGAAAATAAATTCTGAAATAATTGAATTAATTGAGTCCGGTCTCCACTTATGCACGGCAATTGAGCGGATTCGATGGTTGCCTGTTCATCTTCGATTAATACCCACAAGTTTTGTTTCGCTTGCTCCAATACTTCGTTTAAATCGATTGTATCGAACTGCTTTTGATGGGTGCTGACGCGAGAATAACTTAGCAAGTCGTTGATCAAGGATTGCATACGCTTGGTACCGGAAACAATATAATCGATGAATTCATCAGCTTCCTGGTCGAGTTTGCTAGCATAACGTTTCGCCAGTAATTGGGTGAAACTTGCAATTATTCGCAAGGGTTCTTGTAAGTCATGTGAGGCGACATAAGCGAAGCGTTCCAATTCCTCATTTGAACGCTCTAGATCTTGTTTCTGGCGTTGTAGGGTTTGCTGGATTGTGACGCGTTCCGTCACATCACGAATTGCGCAGACGACATAAAAACCCTTGGCCGATTGGATGGGCGACAAACTGACTTCAACCGGAAACTCATGACCCAGTTGATGCCGCGCATATAGTATTTGCCCGTCACCCATTGCACGTGGTTGATGAGTTTGTACATAGCGTTGAATATGCGCAGTATGCGCGTCACGAAAGCGAAATGGTATGAGCTGATCGACGGGTTGTTGCAATAACTGATTTTCTTCATAACCAAACAGAGATTGTGCAAGCTCATTCATATATTGAATCTCACCGTGGGTATTCACGATGATGGTGGCATCGGGAACGGTGTCATAAATTTGTTGCGATGCTTTATCCAGCACATCGATTGAAAGCATATTCGTCGCCATGGTTTTTTATTGATTCAAAACCATATTCCCTGTGACTACCCAGGGAAAGTATAGGCAACAAAGCTTAGCAAGAGCAAGTTGTTGCAAAGATTTAATCAGAGTTTATTGTTATCAGTTGAGTATTAGATAGCGAAATGCATACGTGCCTGGATCACGCTAGGGTATTGCGGACCTTGAATCGCATTATTGTCCATGTCCATATACACATATTCCAACATGAAACGGATATTAGGATTTGGGAAGTAGGACAAACCGACACTAGAGTTTTGTTCGATACCGCCAAAAATGCCATTTCCGCTGCCCACGGAATCGTTGTCTGATAAATCAATATAGCTGTAACGTAGTGCCAGCGACCAAGCGCCAATGGCTGCACGTGGTCTTAATCGAGTGAAAGTACCAGTTTTGCGCTCATAAGGACGGGATTCACCGGTAATAAACCAATTAAACCAGATGTAAGCACCATCAAAACTATATTCGCTTGAAGCTTTAATATTGGTGGAAATAAATTCACCTTGCATTGAAAATTCATTCCAAACGGCGGCAAACTCAAAGCCATAGGTGGAAATACTTTTCACATCTACTATGGTTCCTGTGTCTACGAATCTGCGTCCATCAACATGTGATTCTGGTCGATGACTAATTCGATGATAAGGTGAATTACTATCAGGTGGCTGACGCCACGCGTAAGAACTACCTACATGTAAAATTGTTTTTCCTTCATGAATCGGCGCAAGCGTAAATCGTCCTCCACCACCGATGCCTTCATCGCCAAAGGCGTTGACCCAATACGGTTCACCAGTTAAGGCCAACGCCAACGAACCGTTCGACCAGGCTACTTTGTAAGCCGCACCGATTCGATAAAATGGCGTGAAAATATTGGGTAATGCACGTTCCATAAAAGTTAAATCACTTTCACTTGTCATATCTTCTAAACTGAAGGGCTGGCGAAATGCACCGATAGTCCAACCTTTGTTGCTCACATAAAAATCTTCGATTAAAACCAAACCACTGGGATGACTAAAATCGGTTTGCATTTTGTAATTCCAACCACTCACCGTACCACCAAGAATCAATCGTGCGCGCCGTAACTCTGAACCGCTTTTTAATTCCGTGACATCGTCGCGATAATAGGCATAGTCGGCTTCGACCATGGTGCCAATCAACAATTGAAAATTGGAACGATCAATTTGTGGTTTTTCAAATGATTTGGCTTGCAGTGACGGAAAGCAAATTAATCCGAAAAATAGAACTATTAATCCTAAAGAGTAAAAACGTTTATTTTGAGCAGAAACGCGTTTGAATTTTATTTGTTTGGACATAAGTTGGCGGCCGTTGAAATTCTCAATGATTAATACAAAACCCTAAAATTGTGTTTCGTATTTGCACTCTATATGCCAGTTAAGCTGGATTTGCAAAATCTTGCACTTGCTAACTTGTTGATCCCAGGAAATTATTCAGTTTGAGTTTGCAGATGAATCAAAAGTTAGGTTTGCTTTTACGCATAGCCGTGGTGATTTAGGGCGCTTGAAGCACTCAAGTATATTTTCTCTGCAAAAATTAGTTAAATTTTGAGAAGATTATTATTTCTATTTGGCATTCAAACCACGAATATAGGATTCCACGCTAGCGGCCAATGCTTCAAGCTGGTAGCCGCCTTCCAACATGGAAAGACTGCCAAATTGACAATACTTTGAACTTAACGCGGCTACTTGCTGACCTAACCAAAAATAATCAGTTTCATTCAACGCCAAACCGCCTAATGGATCACGCATATGTGCATCAAAACCGGCAGAAACTAAAATAATATCTGGTTGAAATTGATCAATCGCTGGAAACCATGAATCACGAATCGCTTGACGAAACTGTGCGGACTCCGTTTCTGCCGCGAGAGGAGTTTTCACGATTGTTGAATAAGAACTACTGGTTTCACTAAACGGATAAAATGGATGTTGAAAACTGGAACAGAATAAGATGGCCTGATTACCCTGTACAATATCTTCAGTACCATTGCCATGATGCACGTCAAAATCAAGTATAGCGACTTTATTAATGGATGGCTGCTGTAAAGCTTTCATCGCAGCAATTGCGATGGCGTTAAAAATACAAAATCCCATGGCTCTATCATGTTCGGCGTGATGACCCGGTGGACGTGTATTACAAAACACATGACTGGCTTGTCCTGTGACTAATAAATCTATTGCCTTAATCCCGGCACCCACGGCCCGTCTGGCGGCATCTAAGCTCCAGGGGTTCATGCTGGTATCAGCATCGAGTATGGTCTGTCCATGGGACGGTGCTGCGGCAAAAATTTTATCCACATAGTTTTTATCGTGGGCT
>JAOUJM010000115.1 GCA_029883265.1 Gammaproteobacteria bacterium | reverse complement strand
CCTCGCCTATGTGGTTATTGATGAAATGCATATTTATCGTGGAGTGTTTGGTTCGCATATGGCAAACGTGTTACGGCGATTGCAGCGAGTGTGTCAGTTTTATGGTGTGCAACCGAAATTTGTGTTCTGCTCGGCAACAATTGCTAATGCGCAACAGCTTGCGGAAAAATTGCTTGGCGCACCAGTGAGTGCAATTACGCAAAGTGGCGCGCCTCAAGGTGAAAAACATCTATTGCTATGGAATCCGCCAATGATTAATGCGGAGTTGGGTATCCGCGCTTCTGCTAGATCTCAAGTAACCAAAATTGCGAAACAAGCGATTCAACGCGGATTAAAAACCATTGTGTTTGCGCAATCGCGTTTGCAAGTGGAAGTTATCACCAAATATTTAAAAGACCAGTTTGATAAAGATCCACGTAAACCCAATCGTGTGAATGCCTATCGAGGGGGTTATTTGCCAACACAGCGCCGAGAAACCGAAAAGAAAATGCGCCAAGGTCAAACCGACTGTGTGGTTTCGACCTCGGCTTTGGAACTCGGTATTGATATTGGCGCGTTAGATGTTTGTTTATTGAATGGTTATCCAGGTACGGTTGCTGCGACGTGGCAACGCATAGGTAGGGTGGGGCGACGGCAACAATCTTCTCTCTCGGTGCTCGTCGCCTCCAGCCAACCCTTGGACCAATTTATGGTGCGCAACCCGGAATTTTTTCTTGGAGCCTCGCCCGAGCACGCACAAATTGACCCCGATCAATTATTAATTTTATTGGATCATATTCGCTGTGCTGCTTTTGAATTGCCATTCCAAAACGAAGAGATGTTTGGTACTCAATCGGTCCACGCTTTTCTCGAAGTTTTAGCCGAGGATGGTGTGGTACATCAGGAAGGTCAGCAATGGTATTGGATGGATCAGGCTTATCCCGCTAATAGTGTGAGTCTGCGCTCAGTTGCCGAAGGCAATTTTGTGGTCATTGATTATAGTCAAGGCAAACAACAAATCATTGCCGAAGTCGATTTTTCAGCTGCACCACTGACCTTATATCAGGGCGCAATTTATTTAATTCAAGCGCAGCCCTATCAAGTAGAAAAACTCGATTGGGAAGGTCGTAAGGCCTTTGTAAAGCCAACTAAGGCCGATTATTACACCGATGCAATCGATTACACTAAACTATCCATACTTGAAAATTTTGCCCATAACAAACGTCGTGTTAGCAGTGTCTGTCATGGTGAGGTGCATTTAGTGCGGCGTGTCGCAGGTTATAAGAAAATTCGTTATTACAGTCATGAAAATATTGGTTTTGGCAAAGTGAATTTACCCGATGCGGAAATGCATACTACGTCTGTGTGGTGGCAGGTGCAACCCCACCATTTGGATCAATTGTTTGCGCAACGATGGCAGGCCTTGGATGGCTTTCTCGGCGCAGCTTATGCGTTACATCATGTTGCCGCACTCATCAACATGAGCGAGCCACGTGATTTAGGTCGTGCGGTGGGAAATGGAGAATCACAATGGTTTGCCACTGTTGATAGCAATGGACGCGGCACGATGAAAAACTTTCAGAACTCCGAGCTCGATCCACAGGATTTGCACATGGGTTTTGTGCCAACGGTTTTTCTCTATGATAATTTTCCCGGTGGTATGGGTATGAGTCAAAACCTGTTTGAACTCAGTGATAGAATCGTGGCTCAAGCCCGTGAATTAATTCGAACATGCAATTGTGAGCTGGGTTGTCCAGCGTGTATTGGGCCTATATTGCCGCGAACTGAGACTAGTCAATCACCGAAACAAGCGGCAATAATTGTCTTAGAGGCTTTGGCAGCACCATGACTGTTATCGCCAATCGTTTGCGGCGTTTAAAAAAAGCGACTGCTGCATCGCCGAGCCGCTTGCAGGAAAAAATAACCAGTTTGGCTCAGAACCGTAGCCGAATTTTGACAGGTAAGCAAACCTCGGCCTCCTTGGATTTTGAACAGGCCCAACAGCTTTCTCCGGGTTTATTTTTATTCGAATCCTATTTCTCAGCAGAGTATCAACACGGCGATGAGTTTTTAGAAGCGAATGACACTAACCGATTCAAATTCTTTTCAAAAAATATATTACCCGGCATGGAAAACTGTGTTTTTATAGATACAGAAACCACCGGGCTTGCCGGTGGAAGTGGAACTTTGATTTTTTTGTTTGGCATTGCTCGAGTCATTGAACAGCAGTTAGTATTAAAGCAATTTCTTATTACTCAATATAGTTGCGAAGCAACTATGCTTGAATATGTTATAAAAGAATTCAGGCCCGACGATTGTTTGTTTAGTTATAATGGTAAAAGTTTTGATTTACCTTTATTGGAAACTCGTTTACGCATGCATAGAATGAATCATGATTTGCGTCAATATGAACATATGGATTTATTACATTACATGCGCCGCGCATTTCGAGATCATTGGCCCGATATACGTCTATGCACAGTTGAGCGACGTTTTTTGAATTTTCATCGCAAAGATGATATGCCCGGGCACATGGCGCCTCAAGCGTGGTTTGCACTTTTACGTTATCAACGCGTCGAACCCATTCAAGCGGTGCTCAAACATCATAGCCAAGACATTGTTTCTTTGCTGTTTATCGCCGGTAAAATCCAAGATTTGTATTACAATCCTTCTATGTACTCGGCTTCAGTTACTGCTATTGCAAATTATTGGAATAGTCAGGACCGAGCAGATTTGGCGATTGATGTCTTAACTCGATTTGTAACACATAAAACGATATTACCGGGTGAATGTTTGCGCTTGTTGGCTTCATTGTATCGTCAACAACAAAATTGGACATGCGCTGTGCGCATATGGCAACAACTTGCAGAGAAGCGCTGTGCTCAATCGCTGGAAAATTTAGCCAAGTATTACGAACATCGGGAAAAAAACTACCAACAGGCATTGACATATGCTCGTCTAATGCTCCCTCTTGTATGCGATACCACCGAAGTTGACTATCGTATTGCCCGTTTACAAGGAAAACTGAGTCGGTTGTGTGTGGTGACAAAAAAACATAAAATGCATGTCTCAAGTTTAAATCAGGGAGAAACTTCGCCATGCATGTTACCCTTGTCCATGTCATCGTAAAGGCAGAGTATATTGACAAATTTATTGAAGCCTGTCGTTTAAATCATCAAGCCTCAATTCAAGAATCAGGAAATTTTCGATTCGATATTTTGCAAAATGCCGAAACTCCACAAAAATTTGTGCTCTATGAATCCTATAAAAGTGTAGAAGATGCAGCCGCACATAAAAATACCTCACATTACCTGAACTGGCGCGAAACCGTTGCCAACTGGATGGTGGAACCTCGCCAAGGGGTACGGTATCAAGGACTATTCCCAAGGGTTTAAAGTTATGCAATTTTCAATCGCAAGATTACCGCGCGTCGAATCAGGGCGTGGAAGTTTATCTAAGTTGTGTGAGATTATAAAACAATATGGTCAAAATGTTTTGTTGGTTACTGGTGGCCAATATTTTCAAAAAAGTCCACATTGGGAAAGACTTAATCAGCAATTTATCGATCAAAAAATTCGTTATTTACATTTTCCTGTTGCATCTGAACCATCACCACTGCTGATAGATGCTGCGGTTGAGCAATTTCGAAATAAGTCAATTGATTGTGTTGTCGCAATTGGCGGTGGTAGTGCATTGGACGCTGCGAAGGCTATATCAGGTTTATTAAAATTAGAAAATTCGGTCATGGATTATCTTGAAGGCGTTGGCCCTGAGTTGGACTACCAAGGACCCGCATTACCCTTAATCGCGGTTCCCACCACCGCGGGTACTGGCAGTGAAGCGACCAAAAATGCAGTCTTAAGTATGCAAAGTGTCGATGGTTTTAAAAAATCTTTTCGTCATGACAAGTTAGTCGCTGAGTACACAATTTTGGATGCTGATCTAATCGCGAGTTGCCCAAAAGATTTAATTGCAGCGAATGGTATGGACGCCTTAACTCAGTTAATCGAATCGTATGTTTCAATCAAAGCCAACCCTTTTACTGATAGTTTGGCGTTTCATGCAATTGAACTGGTAAGAAATAGTTTGCTGCAATGGTATCAAACAGGGTCGAAAGCCAAAGAGGCGCAAGAAAATATGTTGTACGCCGCATTTATCTCCGGTGTTACATTAGCTCAAGTTGGTTTGGGTTCCGTGCATGGTTTGGCGTCTCCGTTGGGAGCGTTTTTCCCCATTCCTCATGGCGTGGCTTGTGGTAGTTTATTAGCTGATGCCACTGAAATAAATATTCAGGCTATGCAGCAACGCGAATCAAACAATCCCGCTTTAGAAAAATATGCAAATCTTGGTCGTTTGTTCAGTCAGAGTTTTAGTAGTAATATTGAACAAGCTTTAGATAATTTGATCGGCAGTTTAAAAGAATATACCACAGCAATGGAAATACCATTGTTATCCGTTTATGGTGTCAGAGGTTCAGATATCAGCAGAATCGTAGCGAATTCTCGCGGTAGTTCTATGAAAACCAATCCCATTGTTTTACGTGATGATGAGATTGCTGCCTTAATCCAGAAACGTTTATAAGAATTATTGATTCGAATGCTCTGTTTGAGTTTCATGGTTGATATTATTCGCAGTGATTCAAATGGAATACATTCTTTTTGTTATTCTATAGTAAAACTACAACTGCATTTGAATATCGGTAGCTTGTGACCTGAACGCGGATTAAATGGGGCTAGGTTTTTTGTAGCAAACCAGGGTTTTAACAACTGACCACAATAGCGCTATGAATCTAATAACTAGTCCGATTTTTACAACGGAATTGCACTTGATAGTGTGTTAAGTTGCTTTACTGCCGTATCCAATTTTAATATTGAAAAAACTGCTTTGGGCGCTATAGAGGATTTTTAAATGAGCACTAGTGAATGTTTTTCGTTTCAAGCCATTGGTCAAGTGCATTCCTGTTATAAAGAAAAATTCGGTATTCCTAGGCAACCAGGTTTGGTTAAAGAAGCACGTGGTGCCATCGAAATATTTTCGCCTTTTGATCAAGATGTGGCATTTAGGGGACTTGATGCGTTTTCACATTTTTGGGTAGTATTTGTATTCCACCAACATTTAAAAACCCAATGGAGTCCTACCGTTAGACCTCCACGACTTGGGGGTAATCAACGTCATGGTGTTTTTGCCACTCGTTCTCCTGTGCGACCGAATCCCATTGGTTTGTCGCTTTATTCCTTCGAAGGAATGGAGAGACGTGAAGGAAAATTAATGTTAAACATAAGTGGACTTGATTTGCTCGATCAAACTCCTGTAATCGACATAAAACCCTATGTGAGCTATACCGATTGCAAAGTCAATGCAGTTGATGGATTTGTCAAAGATAAACCATCCGCAGTTTTAAACGTCTCATTTTCAGAGAGAGCTAATGTGCAACTTACTCAAGCAAGTATTAAAAATAAAGATTTAGGCCGACTCATACGACATACTATCGAACTCGATCCACGACCAGCCTATTTAGCCGAAAAACAAACTGAAAAAACATTGTACGCAATGCGCTTATTGGAATTCGACATCAAATGGACAGTGGATCAACATCAAGCCGAGGTTATTGAAATCTCTCACAGTTAATGAGATTGCTTAATGAAAACACTAACTATAGTTTTAACAAGTATTCATCTTCTAATACTTACACCCAATCTTCTTGCAGAGAATCGACAAATTGAAGAAACTGAAAAAACCAGTGAAGATTTTAAACTAACCGCCTTAGTTCCTAATCAAATGGAAGATGAAGTTAAATCATGTGTTGAATTACTAGAACAAATTAGTCGATCTGATTGTGGTTCTAATATCATTAAGATGTTCAACGGGGGCAACATTACCTTAGGTGCATCATCATATAAACTTTCACTTAATTTGAAAGATAGTTTGAATGCGCAGGTCGCCAGTTTTCCCGGCGACAGTACTGCCATTCCACATTACTCGATTAGTACGAAACGAAACTTTTGGGGTAGAAGTGGACTTGGTTATGATTATAGTTTCACCTTTGGACAAGCAGCAGCTTTTACCCAACAAATAAAACGGGGTGAACAATTCGTGAATGTGGATTTAGGGACTTACGCCGTTGGAAGTTTAATGGCAGCCCAAGCGAATTTGTTCTATTCAATTGGCGGTAATGATAGTACACCCTATAAATATTTTACATTTTCACTTGGTTTAGGAATGGGTTATGCGTCCACTCGTGGCAAAGCTTATATCACCAATGCAATCGAAACAACAAACCCAAGCTGTTTTAACGCAGGTTCAGCCTTAGTTGACAAAACCAGCAGCGATCTCAGCAGCATTACACAAAATTGTGAATATGTTGAATTTAATCGATCGGGTGTCGGCGTAAGTGGACGAATACTTTTGGATTTTCGTTATCGTTCATTATATGGAAGTGTACAAATAAGCGAGGTCAATTTAAATGCAGCCGCACGCTGGGCCTCCGGTCACACCGATTATAATCTTTCACCTGGCATCATCGCTACAACATTGGCCTATATTATTGATATTTGATTTTAAACAGTTGTCGCTTGAAAACAATCACCAACCTTGGCGATCTGCATCCAGCTCACAAACTCACTCGATAAATTATCCTCAACACCTGGCGCCCAACGCGCAAAATCCTTATCCGTGACGGGTCTATAAGGCCCCGGCTTTATTTCAAAAACCGTACTATTTTCTTGCAGAGCGATAATCGAGTGCCAAGTACGTGGAGGTATTTCTACTATCAAATTTTCTTCGCGTTTTAGATGCTGGCGCTGGCTAACTATGCCTGCGTCATCGAAACACAAAACGAGCAACTCACCTTGCAGTAAACAAAATAATTCCCAAATATCAGCACCTGGATGACGATGGGGTTGAACATAACTACCAGGCTGGATGACATTGACTATGCGTTGAATTGGATCCTCCAATTCAGAATGAATATTGTGATTCATTCGTCGTCGTGAATTTTGATTGGCTTCAAGCGCAACTCGTTTTAAATCATCTTGGGAAAACTGACGCATGGTGGATATTCTCTTTTGGCTTTTTTCGTAATTTAACTTTATGATGCGTTTAGTATAAGTCAAGCATCACGGTATGGAAATCATTCAGCGCATTCAAATACAGCAAGTAGACATAACAAAGTTGGCAGTGGATGCTATTGTTAATGCAGCAAATAAAAGTTTATTAGGCGGTGGAGGTGTTGACGGTGCAATCCATTCGGCGGCTGGCCCTGAGTTACTAAAAGCTTGTCATTGTTTAAATGGCTGTGAGACGGGTGAAGCGAAAATAACACCAGGATTCAATCTTTCCGCTAAATACGTCATCCATACGGTTGGGCCTGTGTGGCGGGGAGGTGATCATGATGAAGCACTACTATTAGCAAATGCTTATGAAAATAGTTTACGCTTGGCGGCAGCGCACGAACTTGATAGCATTGCTTTTCCAGCGATTAGCTGTGGGGTCTACGGTTTTCCAGGGGAACTAGCAAGCAAAATTGCAGTAAGCACTATTCTGGATTTCTGTCGCCAGTATCAAAAACCAACAATAATAGTTTTAGTGGCTTATAGCAAAACCATGTTTGATCTATATCAACAACAAATTCAAGAAGTCATGTCCCAATGAGTTGGTGGGGCAAAGTCGTCGGTGGAGCCTTGGGTTTCATGGTGGGCGGACCCTTAGGTGCGATGTTAGGCGCAGCACTTGGACACAATTTTGACAAAGGTTTAGCGGGACTGGATCGTTTGGAAGGTGGTGTTGGTGAAAACGAACGAGTGCAGACAGCATTTTTCACCGCAACATTTTCTGTAATGGGTCATTTGGCCAAAGCCGATGGCCAGGTCACACAGGACGAAATCGCTGTGGCTCGTCATGTCATGGAGCAAATGCAGCTCGATGAAACACAAAAAAAAGCCGCCATTAATTTATTCAATCAAGGCAAACAGGCAGATTTTCCACTCGATGATGTTCTAAAACAATTTCGCCAGGAATGCTCTCGCCGAAGTACCCTGATTCAACTTTTTATCGAATTTCAAATCGCAACAATTGTCGCGGATGGCGTCTTACAGCCTCAGGAGACTGATAAGCTCGTTTATATTGGTGAACGGCTTGGTTTGGCTCGGCGCAATATCGAGCATCTCATCAATATGGTGCGCGCTCAACAGCATTATGCTGGTGGTGAGTATTATCAAGCGAATCAGTCGCCGCAGGCACGCTTGCAGGATGCTTATGCAGTATTGGATGTACCCCAATCGGTTAGCGATGCTAATTTAAAAACACAATATCGCAAACTCATGAGTCAAAATCATCCGGATAAGCTCGTCGCCAAGGGTTTGCCAGAAGAAATGATTAAAATCGCAACGGAAAAAACTCAGGAAATTAAAGCGGCTTACGAAGAAATCAAGCGCGCTCGCGGTTTAAACTAAACTCGAGCGCGCATTTATATTCACTATTCGATCAAATCTTCTAAAGATTTGCTCAATTGTTCTGCCTTATGTGTCGGCAATACATAAACCCAAGGGGCTGTTTTCTGATTAAGTTCACTAACTTGTTTTTTCACGTCGTCAGGTGCTGTTAGTGCCAGTTTTTTGATCTGCTCTTCATCATCAGCCTTAGGCCGCAAAGTTTCATCATAGTTAAATTGAAATACTGCCAGGTGCTGATTGTCTTGATTGCGAACCGATACTTCCGCTATCAAGCCATGCTTAGTCTCGATTCTTGATTTACTGGTTTTTGATGAATCAAACTGAAAATTCTTTGCACTCATGACATCATTCAAATCCAATCCTTGTAAACTGTTGGCCATTTGATTAAGCGTTGCTTGCGATTTTATTTTTTTACCCTTGGGTAAAGACCCAATCGCAAAATCATTACTCTCAATGCTAGGCCGACTTATGACAAGTTTATTTTTCTTTGGATTTTTAATTTCAATTTTATTTACATCGGCAGCGGGGATATCCAATATGCGTTTATCCAACCATTGCGAGATTGTTGAAGGGTAGTCCACTTTACCTTCCAACAACCACGCCTGCTCCTGATCGGGAACACGAGCGTAAAATCCTGCTCGAGCACCCGGTTTGTTATTCCCAATAATTAATGAAGCAAGCGTTTCACCTTTGTTATCAATTAAGGCTATTTGTTTGGTGGTGCCATTTGTATCTTCTGGTGACCCAACGCCCACACGATCATAGTTTTCAGGTTTCTTGGTTTTTGCTTCGATGGTTTTGAGGTTAGCCATGCTAATAGCCAACTGTTTAATTTTTGAAAAATCAGCCGGGAAATTGTCCTTTTCTGCAACTAACCAGTTTTCGCCATCACTACTAATATTAAAATCTTCATTGCTTTTAAGTTCGATACGGGCAATTGTGTTGATATTTGCTTTTAACTGTGGAAAAAATAATTCTCCTGCAAGGTCATCCTCTTGTTTAGATTTCTCGCGTGAATCGAGAAATACAATTAAGATAATTGATATCAGTAAAATCGCAGAAACGATAACAATGTGATTTTTTTTCATAATAAATCCTTTCTCACTTTGGCAGACATGCCTTGCCTATACACCAGCGTTTTGACGATGGAGTTTACGACGACGAGTGATGGTGATTCCCGCAGCCAACGCAGTGACAAATATAGGCACCAACACGATATTGAGAAATTTAAGCCAGGCACCAAGGTCTTCAATGTCGCTATTCAAACCGTGTTGGACCTGACGCAATTCTTTACGTGTACTGACTTGCTGCGCTCGAAACCGTTCCAACTCCTGTTGCTGCGCTTGACTTAGAATTAAAGCATCGCCAGTGTCTTTATTGCGTTGCAACTGCGCGAGCTTTTGCTCTGTTTCACGAAGCCGGCTTTGCAATGCTTGCTCTTTATCACGAAAACGCTGTTCAGCTTCTTCTTTAAGTGCTGCAACTTTATCAAATGGACGGGCTGACTTAGCACGAGTTCGCAGGCTTATTAAATCATTATTGCCACTTAAATTATCAATACTATTGATTAGGAACGCATCATTATTGGCTCGCGGAATAATTAACTGCCGACCAAAAAAGTTTTGAACATTAACCCAAAATTGATCATTCAACATATCAGTATCTGCGACAACAATGATATTAATATTTTCCTTCGAAGATTTTAAGTGTTTGTTTTTATCGGCACCTTCAATTGCCTCTGCAAACGCCGAATTAACAGTACCACTAATACGTGCCGCGATGGCTATCGATTCAGTGCCAGGCTTGTAATCCCGCAGCAAACCCATAGGGTCGGGGCCAAACTGAAAACGCGAGTTCTGTGTGGTCGATCCTTGTTCAGAGGTTTTTAATAGGGGTGTGAACTCCGTCGTTGCTTCATCAACTTTTTTCAGTACACCAACCGTGCCCATGGCAAGATTTTTTAATTCACTTGTCACAAAATCTGAATCACTAAAATTGGTTTTATCTAATGTTAACCATGCGACATAATCTATCGGTTGTGGTCGCCGTCCGACCATGGCATTGACACGGGTTGCAGCCCGACGATCCAATGCGACCAAACCATCACTCAATTCTATTCCCCATGCGGCAAAAAGTTTATCAAGACTTGAGTTTCTTGGAACATTCATGTTCGCGAAAGGATTTTGTGGATCGCGACCTGGTGGTTCATCGGCCTCTGAATGAGGGTCGACAAAAACAATCGCTCGTCCACCGTTTAATACAAACTGATCGATTGCATATTGAGTTTTATCGCTCAGGGTTTTCGGATGCACTAACATTAAGACATCGATATTGTCCGGAATACTTTCCGTATCGATTTGCAGTGGTTCTACTTTAAAAAATTGTTTTAATTGAGTAACGATGGTCCAATCACCCGATGGGCCATTCTGTGCAAACGGCATTTGTGGTGCTGCAGATATCAAGGGTAAAGAACTCATTAAACCAACCACTTTTTGTTTTGGGCTCATGAGTTTATTAACGAGTTTAGTGATATCATATTCTAAACTTTGTTCTTTATTTGGTTGAAAGAATGCTATTACTTCCTCATCATCTACTGCATTAGTACCAACGAGTCCAAAGTAAGCCTGAGTCCCACCCGCGTCCAAAGGCACACCTTGCAGGCCATATTGAACGGCTTGATCTTCTTCATCAGAAAAAGGTTCCGGGTCGGCAATAATCAGATTCACATTGCCGTCAGCATAGTTCTCATACTCCTGCAGAAGCTCTTTAACGCGCTGGCCGTAGGTCATTATTCCAGGGACAGACACTAATACACTTTCAGAAAAATACAAACGTAAGGTAATCGGTTCATCAATTTTCTTGAGAATATTTTTTGTTCCGTCAGAAAGCGTGTAGAGCTTGTTTTCAGTTAAATCCAAGCGCGCCGAACTGAAAAGCAAACTTGCTAGAATATTGATTATTAAAAGTGCAGCTAAGGTTATTAGCAGACCTGTGCTCGAAAACAATGTGCGTTTGTTCAATTCAAACTTTTTCATCTCTCAACCTCCCTTAATCGGCTTTCTTCATGTCAACAACGATGACGTTGGCAAATAACCAACAACCGATAAAAGACGCAAAATAAATTAAATCCCTTAAATCAATGACGCCGCGTTCGATAGCGGTGAAGTGGGTGAGAAAACTCAATGAACTGACGGCGTTAACTATAATTTGTGGTGCCCAGGATTTGAAAAAATCCAAAACCATAGGGAAACCGCTTAGGATGAAACCAAAACATATGACTACAGCAATAATAAAGGCGATAACTTGGTTGCGTGTTGTTGCAGAAATGCATGAACCGACTGCCAAAAATGCTCCCGCCATTAACAAGCTACCAAAATAGCTAGTAAGAATAATTAGATTATCAGGATCACCTAAGTAATTCACCGTAATCCAAATGGGAAACGTGAATGCCAATGCAATTGAGGTAAATGCCCAAGCCGCAAGAAATTTAGCGATTACTGCTTGACTTGTTGTTATAGGTAAAGTCATTAAAAGCTCAATGGTTCCAGCTTTACGTTCCTCCGCCCACAAACGCATGGAAATCGCAGGAATGAGAAATAGATATAACCAAGGATGATAATTGAAAAATGGCTGTAAATCTGCTTGTCCACGTTCATAAAATCCACCAAGATAAAAAGTGAAAACTCCGGTTAACACCAAAAACACAACAATAAAGACATAGGCAACCGGTGTTGCAAAATAGTTTCGAAGTTCGCGTTTGAAAATAGCTAAAATCATATTCATGTCAACTGAACTCCCTTAGCATCGGATGATGAAGTGGTAATGTCACGAAACACCTCGTCTAATTGACCTTCCATTACATGTAGCTCTTTCACCGTCCAATGGTTGGATGCGGCTAATTCATTCACATCATTTAAAATCGATACGCCTTTTTTCGGTTTGACAAAAAATCGAATTAGGTTGTCTCCAGCAGCGGCGTGCTCAACACTAGAAGCGTGACTCAATGTGTTAAGTTTTGCTTCAATTGCCAAAGCATCGTCTTTAGTTTCTAGCAGCAAATTGACAGCATTGTGAAAGCTTGATCGTGCCGATAACTCATCCGGTGTACCATCAAAAAGAATTTTGCCTTGTGCAATAATAATTGCTCGAGAGCACACCGCATGAACTTCCTCGAGTATGTGTGTGGAAACGACAATGGCTTTTTCTTTTGCCATTTGTTTTATGAGTTCACGTACTTCATGCTTTTGATTTGGATCCAGTCCGTCAGTAGGTTCATCCATTATTAAAATTTCTGGATCATGTAATATGGCCTGTGCTAGACCGACGCGACGTTTGAAACCTTTCGAAAGATTATCAATCGGTTTGTGAATCACACTTTCAAGATTCACTTTTTTGATTGCATTATTAACTTTGACATTCGCATCTTCGCCGGTGAAACCGCGGATTTCGGCGATAAAATGTAAAAATTCAAAAGGTGTCATATCCGGATATGCAGGCGCGCCTTCGGGCAAATAACCAATTTTTTGTTTTACCGAAATTGGTGCATCTAAAATGCTTTCGCCACATATTTTGGCATCGCCTTTGGTGGGCGTAATAAATCCCGTAATCATTTTCATGGTCGTCGATTTACCTGCACCGTTCGGCCCTAGAAAACCGAGAACCTCACCTTTTTTAACTTCGAATGAAATGTCATCGACTGCCCGAAATGGGCCAAAATCCTTTGTTAATTTTTCTATGTTGATCATAAGCTCCACACTTCACTAAGTTGAGTTTCAAATACCAGAATTGGCTAAAAAACCATGATGCTTGTAAGCAGGGGAGAAATTATCTATAAATTGAAGGCAATGTCAACACCGTGGCGGCTGGAAAAAATGGTTGAAAGTCATAGGCTTGTTGTTGAAATTAGAGTACAGTTTGAGTTTGACCATGATGTATAGAATTAGTTTAATTTTCCTTAATAAAATCAGATTAGCATGAATATGATAAAGAATTATCTTAGTGCAGCAATGGCTATAAGTATAATGCAAATAGTTGATGCGCTAGCGTTTATGAGTGATTCATGGATAGAAATACGCCAAGCATTTTCCTTAGTTGAGATAATCTGGTTTCTCGTTTCAATAGCGGCCTTTTTTCTCTTTAAAAAGAATCACATGAAAACAGTCGTGCCAAAATTATTCATTGCTTATATTTCAATATCTTTTCTGTACGCAAGTTATCGAATAAATACCGTAGATTTAGCAAGTGAAGCATTGATTCCCACAGGATTTGGCATATTTGCCCTCATATTTGCCCTTATTTATGGAATATACGCCAAAATTCATTACCAAACGCTGTTTTCTCGCTGAATATTCGTATATCACCAATTATTGAAATTAAAATCATCAACTTAAGTATTAGTAATACTAATTGGTTAGATGCGAATCTATGTACTAAACGTATAAGAGGGGGAAGTATTTACGTTAATAAATAGGTAGAGGAGAGTAATATGCAGAATTACCAATGTTTACCCTACGCCACGTTACCACAAGGCGCTTTACTGAAACAGCATCACCATCTAAAGAGCAATTCCGTCAAATTAAGTGATCCTGCGATAGTCGTAATGACTGACTTATCCAAGGGAAAAACTTTCGCCATTGGACCCAATGAAACCATACAAAAAGCTAACGACACCATGATTGCTTGTGGCGTACGTTTATTGTTTGTGCGTAATAGTGATGACAGTGTTATGGGCTTAATCACTGCTACGGATATTCTCGGTGAAAAACCCATTCGTTATTTAAATGAACATGGTGGATCACGAAATGATATCTTGGTGCAAGATGTGATGACGCCTAAGGTCTTACTAGAAG
>JAOUJM010000114.1 GCA_029883265.1 Gammaproteobacteria bacterium | reverse complement strand
TGAACTAAACGCACAAGCAATCACACTAAGTGAAATTGCCATGGCAAATAGTGAACTGAGTTTTAACGAAAACGAGACCGTCGCGATTGTTGTTAAACGACAGGGCGGTTCGCAAGGCGAGGTGTCGATAGACTACCGTAGCGTGGACGGTAGTGCGCAATCGACAACGGTTGATAATGATTACACCGCGATCCAAGGGCGCTTAACTTGGGCTGATGGCGACGCTTCTGATCAGAGTGTATTTCTTACACTAAACGATGATGCGAATTACGAAGCCAGCGAAACATTTAAACTGCAATTATATAACCCGCTCGGTAATGCTGTGCTTGCAGCGGATGCGGCTAGTATTGTTAGCATTATTGATAATGACGTATCGGCCGGAACTTTGGGTTTTATTAAACGTAATGAAAGTTTCAGCGAAAATATTGGAAGCATTTCAATTGAAGTGATTCGTTATGATGGCTTCGATGGCGAAGTCAGTGTCGCCTATGATGTTGTTGATGGTAGCGCGGTTGCAGATGTGGATTATGTGTTCACGCCGGGTATACTTACTTTTGCTCAAGATGAGATTCGCAAATCTTTTACAATCGATCTCATTAATAACCAGCAAAATGATGGCGACAGAAACTTAGTATTGCAATTAACGAATGCGCAAGGCGGAGCCATTATTAGTGATGTATTTAAAAACAAAACCATAATTATTAACGATGATGAACTAGCAATAAGTACGCTTGATTTTGCCAGCGCGACTTATACTGCCATCGAAAATAATGGTGGTTTCATTGTGCGACTTGTGCGCCAAGGAGCGATTGAGCAGGCCGTGTCAGTTGATGTAACACTTGCAGGTGGAACAGCGACAATCGACGAAGATTTTCTATGGCAGAATCAAACCGTTTCTTTTGCTGCACAGCAAAGCGAAGCCACGATTCAAATAGAAATCGTTAACGATGAAATACAAGAAGCTGCCGAAACGATTCAACTAATGTTAAGCAATCCACAAAATGGCGCAGAACTAGGTGAAACCACACAAACCTTATTAACCATCAATGATGACGATGAAAAAACTGTAAGTGAGCGCGCAATCCCCACAAACAAAAAACTCAGTCTTAGCAGTTTCAATGCATTCTATTTCTTGCTCTTGTTTATTGGTCTGGCACTTCGTCGTGAATTAGGAATGAAAGAATAATTTTTCCGAATATAGTGGCGATGTATTACCGGGTGTCCCACACAATTTGATCAAAATGTACCTGCAAGGAAAGACTATTTCTGCTCTTTGACGCGATCTGAGATTTTTTCACAAACGCCTAAATAATCAATTCAAAGTATTAAATTGATTTTGGCTATATTAATCAAATTTAGAGTGTTTCCAAGGTTCCTAAATATAAGTTGTGTACTATTGTGCCAGCCTAACTGCTCGTGCTTAACGATTGGCTGCGACAGGGAGTCATACAAAACGAAACAAAGTAGCAGGAGCCAATTTTTGTTTTGCTATTCTTTATTCTTAGTGAAATAAACAGCAAAAGTTAGTCGAATTATTATGTCGATCAAGACTCATGGCTTGAACTATCATTGACTATGGAGTATGTTAAAAGAGCAATTTACATGCATTTTTCAATTTGTGCTGCAACACAAATTATACAGACATGTCGGTTGTCGCTGTATTATTGTCTAGTAAAATAGTGCGCTTTTCCCACCAATTAACTCTAAACGGACTTAAAGCTATTGTTTGAATCTTCATAGAACTTTTATAAGGATTTCGATCATGAGCCTGAACCTAAATCCTTGTACGAATAAAAATGATAAAAAAACAACTAAAACATTTCTAAAATCAAAACGAATCTTAATTGAAAAGTTTCTGGTGTTCATTTTCGCCTTATTCATTTTTGGTAATGTTCACGGCGAGTTGAATGGGCAAGACATAATGGATTGCAGTACGAAAAAAAATTCATTTGCTATTTATGCAAGCGATCCGCCTGAGATGCTTAAGTCGCAAATACTGGATTTTGCCAGCAGTGGAAGTCTGGTTGGCAAAGCCAATATTTATACCGCCTCCTATCCGAAAAAAGTCATTGATCACTGGGATAAATACGGCAGTTACTCCTTAAATTTTGTTGAAGCCGGTACGACGAAACCCGACTCTGCCAAGGATTCCCCAAAAAAATATTTTCTATACGACACCGAGTTTGACTACACTTTTATCCACTTCGCAGACATGGGTAGTGGCAATATTCGCAAACAAACAAGGAATATTGTCCTTGCAGGTCAGATTAGAATCGAATTCTCCTTTGTCAGTCGAGAAGATTCAGTGGGATACTCAATGACGTATGAACTTCCAAAGCTGCATTGGGACACAGTACAATCTAGTTCATGCATGGAAGGTTATGGTTATCCCTTGGGGGAATATTGTGAATCATGGTTTCCACCACCAGAGCATATAACAAATCTTTGCCAGTTGCAGGATGGTACCGTCGTCCTGTACACCACTATTCGTAGATCAAGTAGCGAAGTTTATGGAACGCCATTATCTGGGGATTTCGTTTTTCCAATTAGTACGGGAGAGGTAGCATCACCTGATGGTGTAATCGCTGGCAAATTAAGAAACTTACAACCCATCGATAATGCAGATGATATTCAAAAAGCAAAAGTCGAATTATATCGTCAAACTGCTTATGCAAGAGCAAAAAGTGCAGAAGAAAGCGAAGCCGACTATAATTTGTATTTAAAAAGTATTGGCAAAACTCTGGTTGATGTGATCGAAGTCAGTGCCCATGACGAAGGTGAATTCAGGTTTACTGGTGTACCGATTTTTGGCGGGCGAGGAAAAGGCGGAACAGCACGACCACAAGACTATAGCATTGAAATATCTTATGCTGAAACCGAGGAAGTAGACCTTAATCAAGAACCAGTTGATCCGAATATTACTGTAACAACACTGTTTGAAACGAAGAAAAAATTTAATATTCGTGCTTTCCCGCAAGATCTTTTTAGTGAAAATAACATTCTTGATATCGCCTTAAAGCCCTCTGATGTGGTGGCTGTAAAGCAGCAACTGATTGACCAACTCAGTTTGGCCTCACCTGGGAACTATTTGCCGGTGGAAAACGGCACGCTGCAACCGTGGTTAAACACCATGACTTTGACGCCAGAACATCTTGAAGCCGTTCGGCGTGGCATCTGGGCGGAACGCTTGCTACGAGATGGAACACTTTATGCCGATGAAACCCTAGACCTGATGTTATCGGGTCTAGGCACTTTATTGGCCGATTTATTTGATGACTTGACCGATTTCACTAGTAAAGATAGACAGGCACGACAACAGGAACTTAATAAGATTGAAAATAATAAAAACGTTTCGAATCCCTTTTTTGCCACTGGTAAGTATCCGCTTGACTCAGAACGTTATATTAAAAATCTCAATCTTGATCGGGCCATTGCTGACGGCGAGATTGCGGGAACCGTGCAAGCAGTTTTTAAATATGTGTTAACACTGGTTGTCACAGCGGCGATTGAAAAAGGAATGGACCCTGACGAAGCACAGCAAATTGCGAAAATTCTACAACAATCGCTTAACGTATTGGTGGGAGCAATTAAAAGTGGAACAGTGAAGGGTACATTTAAATCAGCAAGCAAACTGTTGATTGAAGAATCTGTGCAACTGGCAAAACCATTTGTTTTTGACGAAGCCAGTCTGCCCTCGTATACCACTCTAGTCAAACCCGAATTAGTCGCCTCTGTGGATAACATGATGAATTGGAATCAGGTGGACAAGAGTCAATATGAAAACAATCGCAGGCAGGTGATAAAGTTGTTAAATGAGCTGGGTCGAGAAGCGACATTCACAATTAACACCTCAACTACATTACAATTGTCAGCGGGTGCATTGGATGTATTCCAAGATATTATTGGTGTGCTCGCTCAGAGTGGCGAAAAGCGTCTCAAAGCCCTGGAAAAATTAACCCTGATTACTAAATATTTGTTGAATTCAATTAGTGTTGTTGATCCTTACTTATTCGTATTTCATGATAATCGAAAATTAGTAAAAGAAGGCGTTTATAAAGCCTATGGAATGTCGGTGCCGCAGACTGTTAATAGTGCCAGTTTGTATGCACTCGCACCGCGCGCCGTATTTACCAGCGGCAATCCAACTTATGCGTTGATCGCACCGGCATCAGAAGAATTGAGCAACACGATGAATACAATTATTGAAGCGTTAGAAGCAGATGATATTCAGGCTGCAATGATTGCAAGCAGCGACAATAGTGTAACGAATTTCGTCAGTAGCCTAGATGAGTGGCGGCAGTTAGTCGATATGTTTATGTTGCAAACGCGTGCAATAGACATTGCTGGCAATTCCACTCAATCCATGAAAACGATTTCCAGCTTAGTGGTTGACAAGCTCTCGCTTGATTCCGATCATTTTACACTTTTACAATCGTTGCGAGAACTCTATGTCAAAATATTAATCAATGAATATTCAGGTTTAACAGACTCGGCTTATGTGGCTCAACGAAATAGCATATTAATGGAATTAAGAAATAGTTTGCGGGAAACAAAACTATTTCTTTCTCGCTTGAGTACAGTCAATGAAATGTTGAGTGGATTGGATGTGTTACCAGTCATTGCCGTGAGCAAAGCCACCCTCTCTTCCGAAACCAGTGGTCAGGATATTGTGACCTTGGCGTCTGAGAACTTTGTGGTGAAATCCAAATTACGTAATATTTCAAGTATCCCACTCAATAACATTACAGCAAAATTGATTGTTGACTCAGAGCAAGACTCGGTAACAATTGTCTCTAACCCAGTAATCCTCGTGGGTGAATTGGATGCATATCAAGATGCCATAGCAAATGGTGCGGATGAAGTAGACATTGAATGGACAATAAAATATGAGGGTAGTTTTGTACCAGAGAAAATTGATTTATCGATTCTCATTCTCGAGAATGATGAGCAACCGCTTTCCTTTGTCGCAAATTCGCCGCTATTGGTTTTAAATATTGGTTCGCAACAGCTCGATCAAGATGGCGATCTATTACCGGATAGCTGGGAAATTAGCAAAGGCTTGGATATTTCGATAGATGATGCTGAGTTGGATGCTGATAGTGACGGTTTAAGTAATCGACTAGAATATGCGCTTGGTACACATCCCAAAAAAGCGGATAGCGATGATGATGGTTTGTCTGATTCCAAAGAGCTTGATGGCAGCAACAACTTACACATCACCAATCCACTTGATGAAGATAGTGATGATGACGGCATTGCCGATGGTGCTGATAAACAACCGCTTGATGGATCATCCAGCGAGCAAGGTGAAGCGATTGAAGAACCCGTGCTTGCGATAGATCAAAACACGGTTACTTTAACGCCTGAAAATGACATGGTGTTGCTAAACATTTCTAATAGTGGTGCTGGAAATCTATCCTGGAGCGCATTTGTTGAAAATAAATTCATTGCTAATATCAGCCCAAACGCGCCAGAAATGCGCATTGGTGAAGGCAAATTGTTAATAATGCTACCACCAGAATATGATGCAGAAACTAAACCTTACGCAAAAACAATAATTCGCGTAGTCGATCTTTCAGGGGCCATTCATGATATGCAAACGATTGAAGTTCATCTTGGTACACCACCGGTCACCGTGGACGACAAAAATGATTCCACTACAGGCAAGAGTAATACCTCTGTCAAAGCAAAAAAATCGTCAGGTGGCTGCACAATCGGAAGCGGATCTCCATTCGATCCAACATTGTATGTGTTGCTGCTGCTTTCGTTAATTCACATTATCCATGGGTGTGCTAAGAAACAATAGCAAAACTTTTTCAGTGCTAGCTGAGCACAAACCCATCAACAAATCGGAATACGGCTGGACGTTTACGATTGGATTCGCAACGATGTTAAACACTGGAATATTGCCACCGATGAGTGAGGCACAGGTTGTGGAAAAAATGAGCGAAATTGGCACAGCACTTTTTTCTCAATTCGTTTCACCCTCCTAGCCCAGAACGGGTCAATAGTTGTAAAAGTGAGTCGAAGTTTTTACAAAAAGTTTTAGTGGTCTTATCATTGCCCGAAATGACCGGGTCTCATTATTGTATGTTCTGTTAAGCATTTACTCATCAACCATAAAATTCCCCCTTAAAGTGGTTTCGAGATTTTCCTCATAATTATTCATAGCCAGCAAAGCTTTGTTGAATAGATGAAAACAAAAAACTGCTTAATAATGGACACAACGTTTCGGTGTATTCAGCATGGCTTGCAATAAAAATAGTAGTGATTTGTAACGGAAGGAAATTTGCATTCCACGCCTACTTTGTGGTGTGCCATTGTGCATTATTTTTTCAAACAAAAGGAATCGCTAATGAGAAAAAGAACATTCTTCATGCTTATCTTATTCTGCGCATTGATAGTTGCGTGTTCACAAAGCGAGGATGAAGCTAACCAATTACCAACCATTACTGGAACACCGTCAGCTACTGCAACTGAAGATGTCGAATATAGCGATTTAAGCATTTTTGCTGATGATGCCGATGGAGATAGTTTGATATTTTCAATTAGCAATAATCCATCGTGGTTAAGTATTGATGCAACTAGTGGCAATTTATCTGGAACTCCCCTAAATGCGGACGTAGGAATCCACGCAGATATTATGGCGACGGTCAGTGATGGCCGTGGTGGCACTGCATCAATAACGTTCACTATTACAGTTAGCAATAGCAATGATGCGCCGAGCGTTGTGCTAAGCTCAGCGCCAAGTTATGAATTAGTTGATAGCGACTTTCCCTATAATATTGACATGTCATCATGGTTTACGGATGTTGATGCTGCTGACAGTTTGACTTTATCGATTAGTAATAACACTGACAGCACCAGTATCTCAACCGCAGTTAGTGGCACCAGCTTAACCCTTAGTCGTGGCGCCGGTAACAGCGCAAAAATCGATATTACGGTTCAGGCCACAGATTTAAGTAGTGCTTCCGCAAGCACAAGTTTCAGTGTCATCCTCGCTCCCATTCTTTATGGTAATGGTACTAATTGGAATGACTATGTAAGCAATGATGGAAGCGATGTTTATCACGCGAGTGATACGGCATGTAATCCTGCTAGCGATGGGCCTGCCATGGATGCATGTATCCACGCAGGTGAAATTCGTTATTTTAATACAGGTCTCACTACGGCGTGCGCGAATTTAGTTGCTAACGATTCCTTGTCCGCCCTGGTTTGGGTGTGTGATGACAGTGGTACTACCACGGTATTTTATTCATCAGGTTTAGCGGATGGAAAATACTTGTCCGATCTCATCGATTTCACCACGGACACATGGAAAGATATTCAACTGACGGTTACCGAAAGTGCCGCCACTGTCTACACGAGTAAAGCGGGTATGAAATGGTGGACGAACCCAATCGTAGTTGATAATGATGGCATGACGGCGTCCACGGCGGTTGCGGGAACTATATATTTGGTGAAAAGTAATCCCGCTGCAGCCTACACATTAGACGCCGAAAAAACGGCATTGGTGGTGCAATCGGGAGTCACGGCGGTATCCACGATTTATGCAAACAATCAAAATTTCCTGTGGCTGGAAGGCACTATTGATGCAACAGGAAACTTTGCGGCAATTGATTTTAGTTCGACAAAATTTTCAGTTGCGCGCAATGTGACTTTATCAAACGGAACAGGCTTTGGTGTGAACCTGTCGGCAGCGCAAATGAATCATCTTGAAGATATTACGTCAACAGGATTTGGTCAGTATCATATTTCATTTAGCTCAAGTGCCTCATATAACCGTGTGATTAATCTCAGCGCAAGCAATTCGACATCCATGGGTATTTCAATTTCAAATAACTCATCTAATAACGTTCTGCAAACGATTAGCATTGATGGCAGTGGGTCAAGCGCAATCTCGCTTAGCACGGCGTCGAATAACACGTTGAGCAATCTTACACTGACAGGTAATGCGGGTGGGCTGAATCTTTCCGGTTCTAGCAATAATGTGATTAGTGGTGTTACGGTATCGGGAGATACAACCGCAGCGATTTATCTTGGAAGCAGCTCAAGTAATAATGATATTAGCCAAATTAGCGCAAACGGAAACTATAGTGGTGTTTCGGTGGGTGCCACGTCGAATGGTAATCGTTTCTCAGATATGATAATCGCAAACAATGATACCGCTGGATTGGATTTTAATAATTCGTCAAACAACACAGTTTTCAATGTGAAATCATATAACAATGGTTACTCTGGCGTTGGACTCGAAAACGGCGCGAGTAATAATCAGATTTATAATATTTTTGCCATGAATAATCGTTATTATGGTGTGGGCGTGGGTGAAAATTGTAAAAATAATCGTTTGTTCAATATTGTTGCGGCCAATAATGACTACGATGGCGTGAACATTTTAGGTGGGCAAAATAATTTGTTAATGAATATCACTGCAGCGAACAATAACTATTATGGCGTAAGTTTTACCTATTCTGGTTTTTATAGTCTCAGCCCGAGTGACAACTCTCTGCTTAATGTTGCGATCATTAACAATCAATATGGAGGCTTGAGCTTAAGTTCTGCACGGAACAACACCTTAATTAATATTGCGAGTGCTAACAATCAATCGAACAATGTCTACTTAGAAAAGGCAACTTCAGATCCAACAGTGGGCTCAACCGGCAATTATTTTAGCGGTACAATCAAAGTCGGTAACGCCACATCGTCAGATTGTTATGTTCAAGCGGAATCCACAAACGGCGCTTTAGCTGATGATGCAGGCTCTGTGGATGGTACTCATAGTGGAACCTGCGTTGAAGTTTCACCATCGGATTTTGGTACAGCGACAACGGCCATTAGTTTAGCAGCCTCGTTTATCGGCAAAGTGGAAACAGATGATAGTAGCAACGGTTCGGATAACAATGGTACTGATAGCTTAGGTCCAGGTTTAGCGGTATACGATAATATTACCGATTTTAGCAATTTTGAAAACGACTTTCGTGGATGGGGTCTGGATGGTTCTGTATTTCCAAACACTGATCAACGCGGACCTTGCTTAACAAGCAACAATTGCCGAATTTGGGATTGGCGATTAAGCGCCAATGACACGGGTGATGCCGGATCGGCCGCTATACTTGCAGTGTTAACGCAACCCAATGCGAATAGCACTTATGAACATGCGTGGCAGGGAACAGCAGCCGATCAGGCCGCATGCACTAGTGCCTTTCCCGATTCAATATTTGTTGCTACGAATGATTGTCGTACCACCGCCTTGCGCAATGCTGTGGAAATTATTGGCGATAATGATGGTAATGATAATGGCTTGTGTGAATCAGAAGAAACCTGTTTGTTCACGCCGAATATTGCGGGTTACCAAGGTCATGGCACAACAGACGCGGCAACTACAGTGACTGGTGGGGTCTTGAGTAATATTTCACTGGTGACTTATAGTAATAACGGAATATAAGACTAGCACGGACAACTACAACTTTGCTATATCCTCTCTGCAAGCTACTGCTTGTAGGGAGGTTTGCTAGCTAATATATCAATAACGATTTCGATTTGTGTGATTTTTTCTTTTATGATTAGTGTACCCGTTAGTCTTATTATTTATTGAAGCAATGCTATTCCTTGTGATTCCATATTTTGTGAAATATTGCTCGCAAAAGAGTCGAGTTCGTGATGGCAACTTTTCATCACGTTAAATCGCTAGTAGCAGGACGAGCTTATTTACCGTGTCACGGTAAAAGCCGATAAAGAACCAACTTAATTCGAGGTAATTCGAATGTCACAAACTGCCGATTCATCTACATCCAAAGAATAAATTCAAAAGGAATTCCATGAATCGAATCATTATTGCTCTGTTAATTAGTCTCAATCTAATGTTAAGTGCTTGTAGTGGAGATAAAGCGCCAAGCGAACCTGCGCTTAGTGATATCGAATTAGCGCTCCAGCAAGGTGACGCTCGGTTTATTAGTAATGACCGAGTAGCGGCCTTAGAAGAAGCAACCGCATCCGAAATTGAAAACATCATTGTCTCGAAAAACCGAGTGGTTGAGGATGTCTTCGCAGGTGTCAGTATTAACTACGATGTAGGAAATCGAGTCGCCTTATTTGATATCACCGATTACGATACAACATTTCCCTTGCTCGTTGGCAATGCAAGTAATAAAGCCATGGCATTATTTGGTAACAATGGTGAGTCGCGCTTTGCAGGATTTAATACTAGCCTAATTGCCTATCATTTTAGTTTCGGCTTTAACGCAGATATGATTACGCCGTTTAAGCGAGTTTTATCCTGGTTGTTTGCACAAAGCCCTTTGAGTACGGATAATTTAAACAGTGCAAAAAACATTGTGTTTAGTCATTTCTCGACGATTAATGAAACAAGCAATATTGATTGGTTGTCGGGCGAGTTTGACCAATGGCAATTTTCTTCGTGCAATGACGCGAATACACTAACAAGCTGTTATCAAAATAAAGATTTGATCTTCGTCAGTTGGGAAGAAGGTAGCGACGACGAAGTGGATGCGACGATTGCTGCATTACAACAAGCACAAGCGCAGGGCATACCGATTATTTATATGCACTCAACAATCGAATACACCAATGCGATGTCAACTGCAATCGGCGACTTGCTTGGTTTTAGTATTCCATACGGTGGGAATTTCTGGGCCGACGATACCGCGGTGTGGGCCAGTGTTGCTGCAATGATAACGGATATACAGCCGATCACAAAAATTCAGACGTTGTTGGGGCATTTGTTGAATAATGATATCAGTATTGACTGGGCGGATTGTGCTGATGCCTGTTATGACAACGAAGTTTACGCCCGCGAGTTAAAACCAGGATTTGATTTGCTTCGCAGTCGACTATTAGTGCTTGATGAAAACGCGGTGGACTTGTTTGCACAGCCCAATAAGCGTCTCGATAAACTTTTAGTCTTGCTTGCTGACAAATATCGTGAACAAATTGTGTATCCAATGGATAAACGCATGGCGGATTTTAGTGTCTTTGCCAAAGCCTTATTTGCCGATCATGCGGTTTATTATCATCGCAAGTATGCACGAGGCCAAGCCGATCTGGGTTCGTTTAGCCGAAATAATTTTGATCACATTACACCAACAACGGTGACGGTAAACGCAAAAAGTCACAAACCATTTCGCGCAACCGGTGTGTATGCTTTGCCGGGGAAAATTATGCAAGTGACAAGAAACGATAACAGTGCAGTGGCAATCAAAGTTTTTATTAACACTTTGCGTCCGGGATCGACGCATGAATTTGCCTACAACGATTATACACGCGCAAAATATGTGCAATCGCCACATTTCAGTATCGCCTCGGGCGAAAGCATTTCTATAGTTTCGCCCTATGGTGGGCCGGTTCAATTGGAGTATGATGCCAATGATCTTGATATTGAGTTAGTGTTCAGTAATGTAGGACAGCATCCGTTCTGGGATCATATTGATGACGACGTGACATTCTCAGCACAAGTGGCAGCCAACGACTATGATTGGGTAGAAATCATTACGCCTAATTTTGAGATCCACTCCACCACAGAAAAAATGCAAGAGACTTTAGCCAATCCCGCGTGGAACGGCAGCGCCGCGCAAGTTGCTGACGCGACAAAACGCTATTTACACGACTTGCCACATGCGCTTGCTGGTTTTCAAGGCGATGGCATAACTGTTCCAAGCGAAGTGCAAAGCTTTATTGATGCACAAGGATGGATGCTAGAGACTCAAGATGCAGTTAAACATATGAACGCCGACCAAGCGCTATGTGGATTCGGTTGCTCGGGTAATCCCTATGATGCGTGGTGGGCGTATAATCCTGTCAGTCATGGCGATGGGCATGAAATGGGACATAGTCTGGAAGGCTCACGTATTTTTTCTGGCTGGGATTATCATGCAATTACCAACTTCTATGTGTTTTATGCAAAATCACACTACGCGCTTGAAAGCGGTAATGCCCATGGTTGTTTTAATTTGCCGTTTCAGGATTTATTTACGATTTTACAAACGAGTATTGGCGAGCTTGATCCCGCAGCTTATGTCACCGCAAATCTTTGGGATGTGAATCAATGGGACGATGGTGCTGGTGTGATTTTACAACTCATTATGCTGGCACAAGCACAAGGCGCATTAATCGATGGCTGGAACTTGCGTCCCTTGCTTCATGCGTTGGATAGGGAGTTCCTACGCGCTAAAGTTGATGAAACGACATGGAATAATAAACGTGCCTCTTTAGGTATGACGGACTATACCTTAGCCGAAGCCGATGCTATGGATGATAATGATTGGTTGGCTATTGCGATTGCGTTCGTCACCCAACGCGATGTGCGTGACTACCTCGACATGTGGGCGATCAGCATGAGTGACAAGGCGCGTACTCAAATCGCAAATCTTGGTTTCGCGGTCATGCCGCGTGTCTTCGTCGCTAGTAGTAATACTGGATTTTGCGATACCTTTACTCATAGCCTGGTGAATATTGATGGAAGCAGTGCTTGGCCTTTACTGTGATGACTTGATTATTGTGATGCTAGACTGTTTCAGATTGCCCTTCATTCATAGAAACGAACTTAGTGTTAGGTTCGGAAATGACATACAACTATGAATGTGTAGCAGCAAAAACGATTGTTTATATACAATGAGCACAATCACCCGTGCCAGGTATTAGAAATTATCAAAACGGCGATAATAAGGAGTTGTTGTTTCTTAGCCGAACTAATCAATTTTCCAAGCCGTGGTTCCAATATGACAATAATCACAGGGCTGATTTGTCACAAGGTGCTTCGCCGGTTTTGAAGTATAGCCAGTGCTCGGATTGTGGCATTTTATGCAAGTGCCAAGCGCTTGGGTGTGATCAAAATTGATAACGGGTATGAACACTGAAGTTTGATGACAGGCCGCGCATGTTTGGCTTGTAGGTAAATGAAAACCTGATTGCTCATGGCAGGCGTCGCAAAAATCAAAATATTCACTATGATTAAGTATGTATATTTGCCAATTTAGGGATTCAGGGTCCATAGAATAATGACAATTCGAGCATGCAGCAGAGAAGCCTTGATGAAAATTGATATGTAACTGGTTTTCGATGTCATACGGTGTGTCATGACAATCAATGCAGATATGATTCGTCCATTGATGCGCTTGCGCAGCCCGGCTTTGCCAGCCGTTGCGATCATGGCAAAAGCCACAATCCTTTTCGGTCGATGGGTGATTTTGCGGGACTCCGTCGACTGACTCCAGGCTATGACAATTCGCGCACTTACCCATTGCTGTGGGGTGCTCAAGGCTTAAAGCCGGTGTCCAAGCGCTTTTATTATGACAGTTCTGACACAATAAAGACGAAGTCATATGTTGTTTTGCTTTTACATAATCCTCATGATGACAACTCGCACAACGGTCGCTCACATAAGCGTGAAGTGATGAAGTGTCTCGCACTTGTTTTAATGAATACTGCCATTTGGATGGGCCATGACAATAGGAACACGCCGCTGCCCCATCGACGACAGTGTCTGGATGAGTGAAATCGCCTTTTGCGTTTTCACCATCGTGACAATCAGCGCATTGCAAACCCCGACCGTGTTCGCTAATAACTATAATGTCCTGAGCCTTTTCGCCATCTTGATTGGAAACTGTGAGCAGAACAACATATGTACCCATGACGTCCGCGTGTAATAAAGACGAAATATGATCGGGTTGTGTTAAATAAGCGGCGCTGGTTTCGGGTTTGGTGATGAGCTGCCAGTGATAACTTAAGTTTTGATCAAGTTGTTCATTGGAATGAATGGCGTGCAATTCAACTAAGCCGGTGGTCCACAGTACTTGATGACGCCCAGCTTCGGCAACGAGTTTCACGGTTTGCGTATTGATGTTACTAAAGCTCAGAGGTGTTTCGCAGGCAAATAACATAACAGCGCACAACACAACGCAAACATACTGAAGCCAGCCATGTGAGAACGGGTTCACCCGTGATCATCCTTGATTCGAATTTATGAATTTTTATGCCATCAATAATGCGATATTTTCATCATGACCACAACCGCATTCGCGCGCACCACCAATAAAAAAACGGGGTCAGAGAACAATTGTTTCTAATATTCGTGCCCGCTTATATTAGAAACAATTGTTCTCTGACCCGGGTTTTTGGGAGTATGTTGTATGCTTGATTAGTTGCTCACTGGCGTATCAAAATTAGGTCATCGATTTGGCCATAGAATTTTTCGCTATTGTCGATGGCACTGCCGAGTCTGGTTTCGCGGCTATCATAATGAAATTCGCGTGTGCCATAAGGAGCGGCG
>JAOUJM010000369.1 GCA_029883265.1 Gammaproteobacteria bacterium | reverse complement strand
TGTTAAAACTTGGCATCAATTTTTGTAAAAAAACACAGGTTTCACCACAGAAATTGTTATTCAAGTTTATTCACTAATAGGTTTCATTGCCGCCTGTGTTTCAGCCACTTGCATGTTGGCCATTAAGGCACCCAAGCCCTGATTAAGCTGCTGCAGATCGTTATCTGAAAGTGCATTGAGTGCATTAATAATCGCTCCTTGCGCAGGACGAGGTGCATCACTCAATACTTCGGTACCACGACTGGTTAGAAAAAGCTGCACCACACGTTGATCCGGACCGCTACGATCCCGACGAATCAGACCTCGTTCCTCAAGTTTATCCAACATATTGCTTGCCGTGGACTGATGAATAGACAAGGTGCGTGACAGGTCAGACACTTTTTGCCCTGGTTTGGCAAATAACTCCCACATAGCCCAAAGTTGCGCACCACTCACACCCGTACTTTTTTCCACCCAACGTGAATGTGCTTGAGTGGTTCGTACAACCACGCGTAAATTTTTCAAAACTTCTTTACTCAGTGTTTCGCGTTTATTTTCCAATGTGTCATTTTTGTGTAAGCCGGTTTCTGTGAGCATAATTATTTTGCCTTTAATGTAGCTGCCAGTTGAGTTGATCAGCGGTTTTTCTTGCCATGGCAGGAACATCTTCTACTATAAATTGTTCATGCATAATTTGCACGCTTAACATATGATTTATCATGGCATCGAGTTGCACTTGTGTCGCCGAGCTTGTGGTCTTATTTTCATGCAATTGAAATAATTCCGCAACGCCTTTTGTATCAAGCAAACCGGCATCTTGAATCGCTTGTGGATTTAAATATTGATCGGCCAGTATTTTCATTGCCCGCCATTTTTCCGGGTCAGTATGCGCCGGTGGTGCCATGAAGGCAAACTTCTCACGCTCGTATAACACGGTGGGCAACAAACCCCGCATGGCTTCGCGCAAAACATATTTTTCGGTGCGACCACGAATACGTAAATTCGGCGGTAATTGAGTCGCGAACTCCGCCAAGTGATGGTCAAGAAACGCTGGACGGGCTTCCATGGAATTCGCCATGTCGACGCGGTCGCCACCCCAAGTTAGTATCTGTCCCTCTAATTGCGTTTTAATCCAGACATATTGCGCTTTATCCAACGGATGTCGATCACGTAACATTGTGCTATCTAAACTAGCGGCTATGGCTTCGCCGGGTTGATAATTGGCAAGTTGGTGGGCACGATCAGTGTTTAAAATCCCATTAACGTGCTGACTACTGCTCAACCACGGTTGCAAACAACTTGGAGTAAAACCTACGCTTTCATCGAGATAAGGATCTGTCCACGCTTGCTCAGCTAACATTGCTCCTTTAAATAATTTGTTACTTTCCGCCAGCATTTGCTCCCATGCTGCACGTTCACTCGCAGGTAAACTATCCATGCCGTATAAAAACATATCACGACGAAATGCTGGATACCCTGAAAATAATTCATCGGAACCTTCACCCGTAACCACTACACGATAACCGGCTTGATTAACATGCT
Organism: Gammaproteobacteria bacterium; assembly: GCA_029883265.1. Taxonomy (GTDB): domain Bacteria; phylum Pseudomonadota; class Gammaproteobacteria; order S012-40; family S012-40; genus JAOUJM01. Next base: position 2,118 of record JAOUJM010000369.1, on the reverse strand, counting down.
GGCTCATTAACATTTTCGCCACACCCAAGGTATTATAAATCGAACGCTCTGTGTGCCAGATGGTGCGCGCAAAATTATTATACAAATGACCGCCATCAAGCATCATAATATCCTGGTCTGCGCCAGTCGCTGCCGCCATTTCTTTTGCAATAGCCGTTTCGTCATAATCTGCATCATCAAAACCAATGGTGAAGGCTTTGACCGATGATTGCTGACTCGCTGCCGATAAACCTAAAATTGAACAAGAATCAATGCCGCCCGATAAATAGCAGGCAACTGGCACATCGGCTTCTAGTCGCAGTTGCACGGCTTCGAGTAATTGCTCACGCACGCCTTCAATATAAAACTCATCGCTTTGCACCTGTTCACGCTCTTGCGCCAAGGGGAAATCGATATCCCAATATTTTTCTTGCTTGATCTTAAATTCACCATGAGCACGCTCAACAATCATGACTTCACCCGGTGCGACCTGGTGTATATTTTTAAACGGGGTTGAACCAGGAACAATCGTTTGCATTAATTGATGATAAAGCCCTTGATCATCAATTTCGCGTGTAACCTCAGGATGCGCAAACAATACTTTTATTTCAGAACCGAAAACCAGAGTACCATTTTGTTGAGTCCAGTAAAGCGGTTTCACACCAAAGCGATCACGCACTAACATTAAACGATCTTTTTTCTTATCATAGAGTGCAAATGCAAATTCACCCCTTAAATGTTTAAGTGTGTCATGCAGTCCCAAACGCGGATATAAGTGCAGTACCAATTCTGAATCACTTTTTGTATTAAAGCGTTCGCCGCGTGAACTTAGGTCAGCACGAATTCGCTTGTAATCATAAAACTCGCCGTTATGTGTTAACAACAAATTGCCATCCGCAGAACTAAAAGGTTGCCTCGCCCTATTTTCATCCATGTCAATAATAGCTAAACGGGCATGACTAAAACCAATACCACTATCGTCTAAACGCGCATATCCGAAACCATCCGGGCCACGGTGATACTGGATGGCTGCCATATTAACTAATAATTGTGGATCGACTTGACGTTGGGGGTGGGCGTGAAATACGCCGGCAATACCGCACATAAAAACCTCTTAGCTGTTCTACCAGTTGTGTTGCACCAAACACGTTAACAATGCCATGCGTATAAACACGGCACCACGCGCTTGGGCGAAATACCAATTATGGGGTGTGTCATCCAGATGGGTGGACAATTCTTTACCACGCGCTAGGGGATGCATAATAATAGCGTTTTTCTTGAGTGGCGATGTCGTATCTAAAACATAATTTTGACCAAACTCTTTATAGTCATCACCTATCCATGCAATCGAATTAATGTAAACGATGTCCAGATTAGGTAGTTCGGCATTCAAATCCTTAGCTACACGGACTTGTAATCCCATCTCATTCAGATTATCCAATTGCCCAGGAGAAAAAACATTTTTCTCATTACAAATAATCACCACATCCTCAAAACTATTAGGAAATAACGCTAACAAATAAAGCAAACTTCGCACAGTGCGCATAGTCGCCGGTACGCCAACAATACCAATACGCGCTCTTTTCATCTCCGATATATTTTTATCCATCAACACCGGACGCCATTTAAAAATCGTGTACATATCCGCAAGTGCTTGCGTAGGATGCTCGTCGGTGCCATTGCCTGCATTAACAATAGGAATGCGTAAACCTTCAAGCATGTGATAAATCGCTTTGTTATTAGTTTCACGCAACACCACCAAATCGCCATAATTGTTTAGCATTTCTCCCACATCTTTGAGCGTTTCACCTTTAGCAATACCCGTGGTTGCCGGGTCCGTGATCGACATAATATCACCGCCCAAACGATGCCAGGCGCTTTCAAATGATAAACGTGTGCGCGTACTCGGCTCGTAAAAAGCACTAATTAAAATTTTTCCAACCAACGGTTGACGTGCTTGTTGCGGCACGGCTTCGTGTTTGGCTGCCAGTCGTGTGAGTTGCACGACTTGTTCTGCAGTGAATTGTCGAGAAGAAACAATTGAGTGATTGGCTAACTCCAACAAAGGCACCGGATCTTCAGGCACGTGTTTTAATAAGCGTAAAGGTTTCTCAATACCGGCCGTTTCATCTTTTTCCG
>JAOUJM010000368.1 GCA_029883265.1 Gammaproteobacteria bacterium | reverse complement strand
CATAAAAAAAACTTGTGTCCTGATTAAAGTGCTTGAATCATTTTATTTTCTTATAAGGGGTGCATGGCGGCTGTAAATAGCTCATGATGATGTCGAATGTAGTTACTAAAATATCTAAACGTTGTGTAATTATCTATGGATTGGCTGACCATAGTCCATACATCCAAGCAATATCCACAAGCAGCCAGACAAGATACGGTGCAAAGATTTTTGCCGATAGGGGATCAACTTTTCTTAGCTGAACAAAAAGCAAAACCGCCACGCCTGCAAATAGTAACATAGACCAAAAGCCTAATGCGACACTACGCAAACCAAGGAACAAATAATTCCAGGATTCGGCAAAAATCATCATAAATAAAATAAGGCCTAGGGATATTCGTCGAGTTCTTTGCTCGCTAATGTAGGCAAACAGGCGATAAAGAATTGTTATGCAAATAGCGTAATAAAGTGGTTGCACAATTGCAAATAACCACATGGGAATATCCACCGGCTTATTCAGCAATGGATACCATTCTTTCATACCATCCAAAGCTAATAGGCTGCCATAGATAGCAATAACAAAAGTAATAATAAATGACAGCGCAAGTTTTTTCGGATAGTTAATAAGACTCAAGTGGATGCACCTTTTGTATTTGCAGCAATATAGTGACTAGGCAGAAGTATAGGTCTCAGTTGCTCAAATTACAAAATTTATTGTTGGCTTGGACATGTGGTTTTTATTATTCGTTTGTGCACTTTTGCAAAACCCTTAATCAACTATTTAAAACTTAAACGGATAATTTTATTGCACTAGATCAATAGAAAAAAGTGGTAAAAATCTTCCTGGGATGCTGGCAGATTCGCGTTGACCGATGGGCTTGGCACCCATGGCGCAATAAAAACCCTTTGCATGAGGGTCGCCTTGTATCAAAAGTGTTTTTGCACCCAGTTCTTTCGCTCGCTGTTTCGCATGTTCAATCAATTGTTGGCCGATACCGCAGCGGATTTTAGCGGGTTCAACAAATAAGAAACCCAGTTCTATCACTGGACTGGAGATAGCTTCCAGCGCATAAAAACCGACCATGCTAGTGTCGACCTCAGCAACAATAAAAAGAGAAGTAGCATCATTGATCATCACTTGGTCAACGCACAATTCCTGGCGACAGGCCTGCATAAAAGCGCTGGAGTAGCCCCAATAAGCTTTTGAGCGCATGGCGAGATGGCTTAAATCGGCTGCATCCGTGCCAGTAGCTTTGCGTAGTTTTATATGGATTGTCATGGTTAAAGTTTAAGCCATAGTAAAAGGCAAGTGTAGCGTTGGAAAATAAGATCTTATTTAGTATAGAGCGTGCAACGGTTTTTGTTCATTTCGTCCGCTCATTTCTTGCTATAACAAACAATTTCTGCTCTTATAGCTCATTAAAAATAGCTTACAAAGTCCTTGCTTACCATAAGGGAACCGTTTTGAAGTATTCAACTTCTGTCGTCTTGTTCATTGTTTTTTGTGCTTATTGCAGCAGTCAATTAAGTGGCTGTGCACGTGCGTTTGAACTTGCATCAGCAATCACCGATCCGAAATCAAAAACTGCTACATTTGAACCCAATGATCCTCCCGGTGATTATTATTTGTTTAGCGCAAATGATGGTGTTCATGGAAACGAAATGTGGCGCAGTGACGGTAGTCCACAAGGAACACGTTTACTTAAAGATTTGATTTCAATTGGCCACGGAAATCCAAGGAATTTTATTGCATATGATGGCGCGGTCTATTTAATCGCAGATCAAAATAATTCTAATGCACAAGTGTTGGTTTATCGCAATCGTAAACTTGAAGTGTTGTTTGACATGGCAACAAATAATATTCCCGTTACCAACAACTTAAGCATGTTTCGTGTGGCGCAACGACTTTTGTTACTGCATCGTAATAGTAATGCGATGCAGTTTTATTCGATTAATTTGCAAGGCAGTGATTTTCGTCAAGTCGAGGGTTTCAGTGATACCATTCAGTATCTTGGTCAGCGCGGCCAGAAAAATGAGAACACGGCTATTTTTATTGACTATACCGTCAATGACACACAAAACTTATGGTCGACCGACGGAATTAGCGCTCATTTGATTGTTTCACCTGATCCTAACATTCAACTCTATTGGTCCGCGCAAATAGGTGAGGATATTTATTATTTATTGCGAAATATTTCGCAGCAAGATCTTTGGTTTTGGCACAGCAATAAGGATGGCAGCGAACAAGAACTCCTGCAAAGTTTTATTGGCGAAAGTCGAGATATTCCTGGGTCTTATCCCATGGACTTGGGCGATCAATTCTTGTTTAGTATACGTAATGATGTTAGCGCAATGCTTTGGCGAATTGATGCGTCGGGTATGAGCATGATCAAGAAACTCAACGATAATGCAAACAGTTATATTAACTATCGCATTCTATTCGGTGATTCAATTTATTTTATTGTCGAGAATAACGATGCATTCGAGTTATGGAAGTCGAACGGCACCGCAGCCGCTAGCGTATACCTGACTACTATTGCCAATAGTGAAGGTCTGGGCAGTCTTGAAATGCAGGCTTCACGCGATGGTATCTATATCAGTTACTCTGATTCTGCCTTAGAAAATAAGGATCAAATTCTATTTTTTAGGAGCGATGGCACCAATGCAACGCTTTCTCCTACGGCATTCGCGCATATGAGTAAAATTGCAACACTTGATGACAGTGAATACTTTTTTGCGCAGACGTTTGATAATGAAGTAGCGTTGTATAAAAAAACCGATACACAGGAAAAAGTAAAAGTATTTTTTGAAAACCATCCTAGTCGAAATAGTCTATGGCGTTACTATCCATTTGTATTAAACAATCGCCTCTATGCAAAAGCTTATACACTAGAATACGCCGATGAAATCTGGCAAAGCGACGGCACGGCTAACGGCACAACATTACTAAAAGAAATCGTTCCAGGCAAGCAGCGAAGCTTTGGTGAAGCATTTATTGTTCAGGATAATGTTGCACTATTTTCCGTGCTTGATCCTAATGTTGGTTTAGAGCTTTGGATGAGTGATGGTAGTGCGAATGGTACAAGGCTTTTGCAGGATTTTAATCAAACATTAAATGCAAACGGATCAGATCCCGGCGAAGTCATTTTACTTGATAATAAAAAACTATTTTTAAGCAATCATATGTTTAACGGTAGCAATTTAATGGTCAGTGATGGGTCGCGACTGGGTACGCAAGTGCTAGTGGATACACGCGTGGCAAGATACCGTAATCCGCTAATTAAATTCAATAATAAGGCAATATTTCTTGCTTATACGGATGATAATCAGGAAGAGCTACATATCAGCGATGGTACTACATTTCGTTTGTTGAAAGATCTTGATGCAAGCTATAGTGGTTTAACTTTCAAAGCCATTGCACAAAACCAGACGCAGCTTTTTTTCACCGAAAACAATCGATCACTTTGGGTAACCGATGGCAGTACTCTAGGCACTCAGCAATTATTGTCGGACATAACCGGTATTAATCGAGTATATGACTTGCACGCGCATGTGGCGGGGGAGAATTTGATTTTGTTCATCGATGATAATGATACGCCTGTGTTGGTGGAAGACGGTGGGTTAACACCATTAGTATCAACATACCTCCGGATTATTATGACTACCTG
>JAOUJM010000113.1 GCA_029883265.1 Gammaproteobacteria bacterium | reverse complement strand
TTTTGTACCAGGCATTATTAGCATATTACACTCCAGCGATTTACAGTATCTTGGGGTTCGCACGGTAAATGAGGCCTTAGTATTTTTGCCTGGCATTGAATCCAGTATAGCCGCCGATGGTCAAGTACAGTTGATTATACGTGGAACAGGAAAAGTATTTTCATCGGGAAAAATTAAATTTCTTTTAAATCATATTCCCCAAAATTCAGTTTTAAATGGCGCCAATGCCGTTGGTCTATTGCCAATCGAATTCGTTGAGCGCATTGAAGTTATTCGTGGTCCTGGCTCTGCCACATACGGAGAATATGCGTTCACAGGCGTAGTGAATATCATCACTAAAAAATATAGCTCCTTGGCCTATGCACATAGTGCGTATCCAAGCCATCAGTATGCGGGTCTATTGCTGGCAAAACAATTTCGTACGTCCAAGCGTCCACTCAATACAAACTTATCTTTTAGCATGGAAGTCAACAAAGGTGATTCGATTAAGGCGGGCGAAGACTTTCTACATGAAACCCCACTGAGCAGCATCTCCTACTCCCCTGGCTTCACAAACGAAAAACAACAAAATTTAATTTCTAACTTATCCGTCGACTATGGACACTGGTATGCAGAGGCACAACTGTCCTCGTTAAATTCTGGCGACTATTTTGGTATGAACCACGTTTTGTCAAACCAGAATGAGACATTGCGCCATGTTAAGTCAATGACAGCCAGATTGGGCAATCAGCTAAACTTATCAGAAAATCAAAATCTACACACTTATGTTGGTGCTCGTTATTATCGTCTTAATAGTGACCCTCTGGTATTTCTTCCAAAAGATTCCCCTGGTTTCTCAGCGAGCGATATGTTGGGCAGTCCAAATTATCTAGAACGGGAAATTAATCTTGGCTTAGCGTATCAACACAAAATCACCTCTCATCAATTGTCCATAGGTATTCATAGCTCTTACCTTGACCAGGGTGACTCCTACGCCATTCGCAATTTTAATCCTGATGATATGAGCTACACCCCGCTCGCTACGTTCAGGGGCGCTAAAAACTGGATTAGCGAAAATAATAAACGCTTTGTTTTTAGCGCACATGCTGAAGACAGCTTTCTATTCAAAGAAAAGTTTAACCTAGTTACCGGTATACGCTTGGACCATTATTCAGATGTTGGACAAATCTATACGCCAAGAATCGCTGGACTTTATCAGCTAAGTTCATCTTCAATGCTTAAATTACAATATGCAAAAGCTTTTCGACCACCCACATTCTTGGAGTTATACACCCAGAACAATCCTATTATCAATGGCAACCCGAACATCTTAGCGGAAAGCATTAAAGTCTATGAAGCCGGTTACATTTTTAATAATGGCGTCTATATATTTCGCTCAACACTCTTTCTAAGTGATATTCACGATCAAATTAGCGACTTAAATTCTCAGTATATTAATTCAGGCGAAATTCATAGCTCAGGTATCGAATTAGAAGCCAAGGCATTTCTTTTTTCCAATTTATCACTAAACGCTAACGCAAGTTATAGCAAAACAGAGGATTATGAAAACAAAATCGAGGCTAGTGATGTAGCCAATCTGCTTGGCACTGCATTTATCACCTATCACGTTGCAATTGATTGGACTGTCAATATCAGTCACCATTATATCGGTTCACGTAAACGTTCACCATTCGATTACCGCAGCAAATTGCCCGCGCAACACTATAGCAATCTTGTTATCATTTCCGACCGACTTTTTAAGCAAAAAATTAAATTTGAATTTACATTCAACAATATTTTCGATTCTGCTATTCGAGATCCAGCACCTGTCCGCTATTGGAAGAATACGAGTAGTTATTTGCCAACCTATGCAGATGATTTCCCACGCCTTGGAAGACATTTTAGTCTGGGGGTCGTATGGGAACCTTAAAACAAATCTCAAGACTCCTCCGGCAAGTGACAATCATTTTCATATTAATGACAGGAAACCTGTATAGCGAATCCAATCTCAGCGAAGAATTGCAGCGCCGTGTTTCCATTTCGGTGAGTATTTTTCCCAAAATTGTTGCCACCGATACAGGCATCACAACAAAGTTAATTGATAATCAGATCAATCTGGCCGTTGCTTATAAAACTGAAAAAGCCTACGCAAGCGCATTGGTTGCAGACTTTAACCAACGGATAAACAAGATCCGAAGCTCAGAAGCAATAACACAAATTGTATCTATTAAGAATCTCTCGTTAAAGCACAATAATTTCTCAGCTATATTCTTGGCAGAAGTGCTATCCGATCAGGAATTTGCAAAACTACTTGCATATGCAATTAAACATCATATTATTTTATTTTCGCCTTTTCCTGGCGATGTGGAAAGAGGCGCAATCGCAGGCATTGCCATTGAAGCACGTATACGTCCGTTCTTTAACTTGAATTCCCTAAAACGCGCTCAGATAGAAATTAGTCAAACCTTAATCAGAATATCACGTACCCATGAATAAGTTAACGACACGAATCAATCTGATCTTCATGTTGGTGATTGCACTAATCTGCTCCGCCGTGGCAATATCTTGGTTTCTGGTGGTTATTCCGTTTCTCAAAAGTAGTGAACAAACGAAAGCGGAATTGCTCATTTCTCCTTATGCGATGCTATTGGAACAGGCGATTGATAATAAAAATGATACTCATGCAATTGAAAATATTCTTGATCAACTCATTATTTTGAAAGATGCGATTTCAGCCCAACCATTATTTCTAGAAGCGAAAGTCGTACAACCTGACGGCAACTCAATATCCAAAACCAATGAAGGCCCGGCTTCAGATTTTAAGACCAGCCTTCCTTTGTTTTCTACCTTTAATTTCGACATGGTCGGCACAGTCGAGTTGGTTTACAATAGCTATTTTTACCACAAACTGGAACAAAGAGCTCTATTCTTATTTCTATTTGCAAATGTTTTCATTATTTTTCTTTTCTTTGTTGGGCGCAAATTTTTTGCACGTCAACTAAAACCACTGGAAAATGTTTCAAATATTTTGGCTACTTTCGATTATTCCAATAACAATCCAATACCCAAACTTCCTCAGCAAACCAGTGAGGAAATTCTCCAGGTTTGGTTATCAATGGAAGTATTGATACAACGATTACGCCAACGAGAAACAGAGCTGCGTGCAGAACATCAAGTAGCAGAAAATGCTCTGCGTGAAAAACTTGAAGCTGAGGATGCGAGCAAAGCTAAAAGTCAATTCCTTGCCAATATGAGCCACGAATTGCGTACCCCATTAAATGCAATCATTGGCTATAGTGAAATTCTTGCCGAAGATGCCAGCGATAATGGATTTGATAACTACACGACCGATCTCAATAAAATAAAAAGCTCAGGACGCCACTTGTTATCCTTAATTAATGATGTGCTCGATTTATCGAAAATCGAATCAGGCAAAATGGAATTATTCATCGAAGAGTGTGACTTACATAGTGTGGTTCGTGATTCAATTACCACCGCTCAGCCGCTTATTCAGAAAAATGATAACACCTTAAATGTTATCATGCCAGACGAAGCCATTCCAATACGCACCGATGCCACCAAGCTAAGACAAAATATTTTAAATCTTTTGTCAAATGCCTCTAAATTTACACAAGAAGGTGTTATCACGCTTCAAGTGGAACCCTATAGCGTTGAACGCAAACCTTGGGTCGCCATTCATGTTGAGGATAAAGGTATTGGTATGACAGAAGCACAGTTAGATCGTTTGTTTAATCCATTTACCCAAGCAGACTCCTCGACCACAAAAAAATATGGGGGCACGGGACTCGGTTTAACAATAACCAAACGTTTCTGCGAATTAATGCAAGGTTCAATCGAAGTTTCAAGTAATTTTGGTCAAGGCACAAAGTTTGTAATTCGCATACCCAATAATATTGACGAAAGTGAAAGCGCCAGCACATTTATTAGTGGAAGCACTTATCGCTCATCTTCAATAATTTCGGCAGGAGCTAAAACATCGAATCATCCGGCAGAGGAGCGACGCAAGAAAATATCAACCATTCTCATTATTGATGACGACCGTGCCATTCATGAAGTGGCCAGCGAATATTTACGTAAATTAGGCTTCATTGTCATATCAGCCATCAGTGGGCGAGACGGTATCAATATTGCCAATCAGTTGAAACCTGATTTGATCCTACTCGATGTTTTTATGTCTGGTTTCGATGGCTGGGAAGTGCTCGCACAAATTCGTAAACAAAAAAATATTTGTGAAATACCCGTGGTCATGATGTCGGTAAGTGATGAACGAGCTAATGCGATTGAGCATGGCATTGCTAATTTCATTCATAAACCACTAGAGCGAAATACTTTAACCGATACTATTTGCAGTGTCCTCAGAAACAGAGCCAATCAATCACTGGTTATACTATTGGATGCAAATTTTTCCCGAATCAATGTTTTTGAGGAAATATTCAACAACTATCAATGGAACTTGCAAAATGTGACAAACGAGGAATCGATTGTTCAGTTACTTGAAAACTCACAACCCGACTTAATCCTGGCTAATATTGATCTACTTGATGAATCAGCTAAAAACTTGCTGAAAACTTTGGCTAAACAAAAAATTTGGCGCAACATTCCTCTGGTTCTCTTCTCAGACAAAACAATCGAGAGTGAATCAAGCCTAAGAAAAAACAAGCAAGTCATTGCAATATTTAGTGGCAACTCACTGGAAACCGGATCATTGGAGAATTTGATTAAACAACAAAGCGCTTAACCGAGTTTGTATTATTTATTCTCGTAAATCATAAATTCCATATCATATGAATTTTTCTCGTCTCTAGGCATGTGTTTTGAATCAATACATTGCCAACAAGAATCATCAATCACAGGAAACCAAGCATCAGCATCAAAATTCTGGTGTACAATGGTCAAATATATTCGATCCACACGATCCATGGATAATGCATAAAGCTCCGCACCTCCACAAATCACAATTTCTTCAACTGCACCGGCGGTTTTAATTGCAGCGTCCAATGAATGAACCACAAGCGCATCATCTAGCCGATAGTTTTCATCTCGGGTCACAACAATGTTTTTACGTCCAGGTAAGGCTTTGCCACCAAACGATTCAAAGGTTTTACGACCAACAATAATGGGTTTACCCATGGTGGTTTGGCGAAAATGTTTCATATCAGCAGGCAAATGCCAGAGCAAGGCATTGTTCTTACCTAATTCACCATTCTCACCACAAGCAGCAATCATAGAAATTATCGTCATTGCATAAATCCGTTATACCGCGACTGGGGCCGAAATTGCGGGGTGAGGATCATAACCTTCGAGATCAAAATCATCGATGCTATAATCAAATAGGCTATCCGCCTGTCGACGAATTAGGAGCGTTGGAAATGCTCTGGGTTCGCGCGCGATTTGCATTTTCGCTTGCTCGATGTGATTCAGATACAAATGTACATCCAAACCGAACCAAACAATTTCTCCTGGTTTGTAACCGGTTTGTTGTGCTAACAATGTCGTCACCAACGCGAGATTTGAGATATTCCAAGCCAAACCCAAGAACGAGTCAGCACTGCGTTGCACTAAACCACCGCATAAGGTGTTACTCTCTGGTTTGACAAAAAATTGATAGTGTTTGTGACACGGTGGCAAGGCCATCTTATCCAATTCCGCGACATTCCACCCATCCCACAAAATACGTCGTCCTGTTGGGTTGGTTTTGAGTTGGTCGATAACGAATTGAACTTGATCAATTTCCTGACCGTCTTCAGTACGCCAATGCCGCCACTGTTTTCCATAAACTGGGCCAAGATCGCCCCATTGACGAGCAAAGTCTTCATCACTGACTATGCGCTGTTCAAAATCGTCCTGACTAATATTCTCGCCTGTAGCATCACGATATTTTTTTAACGGCCAATCTGTCCAAATTCGAACATTCTGCTGCAACAACTCACGTATATTTGAACCACCGGATAACATCCATAAGATTTCTTTAAACGCCGTTTTCCAATACACTCGTTTGGTTGTAAACACTGGAAAACCTTCTGCTAGATCAAACCGCATTTGGTGACCAAAAATAGCGCGCGTACCAACGCCAGTGCGGTCGACACGTTCATCGCCGTGCTCGATGAGTTGTTGTAATAAATCGAGATATTGTTGTTCAGGATGTACCATGATGCGTCCTACTGAGAAATTTCAATTCTTTTTGCGTTTTGCTTTCGACTTGCTCTTCTTTTTATTTTTCTTTACGGCTTGCATGTCATGCGGCTCGCCTTCGCCGACTTCACTGACATCACGATTGAAAGCCATCCACATAATAATGATACCCGCGATAACCATGGGTATAGAAAGCAACTGGCCATTGGTCAGCCAACCGAATGCGATGAATCCTAGATGCCGATCAGGTTCACGGAAAAATTCATTAAATATACGAAATACGCCAAAACAAATTAAAAACAATCCAGACACCGACATCAAAGGACGATTATTTTTCGAGGTATAAAACCAAAGAATAATAAATGTCAGCAAACCTTCAAGCACACCTTGGTATAACATGGAAGGATGTCGCGGCAAACGATCAACATGTGGGAATATCATGGCCCACGGTACTTCAGCCGCACGTCCCCACAATTCACCATTAATAAAATTACCAATGCGGCCAACGAAATAACCTAAAGGTACCAACGGTGCGACGAAATCACTCACTTGAAAAAATGATTTATTGGTTTTACGTGCGAATAAAATCATGGCAACAATGGTTCCAATTAAACCACCATGAAACGACATTCCGCCTTCCCAAACTTTAAATAAAATAATTGGATTGTCGATGAAGGCCGAGAAATTATAGAAAATAATATAGCCAATTCGTCCACCGAGAACGGCCCCGAGCGCACCATAAAAAATAATATCGCCGACTTGTTCATCATTCCAACCCGAATCAGGACGACGTGCGCGTATTCGACCTAACCACCAGGCCAAACCAAAGGCAATCAAATACATGACACCGTACCAGTGGATTTGCACGGGCCCCAGATCTAAGGCAACCGGATCAATTTTGGGATATATCAGCATAGGGCATGAGTTTAACAAACTAGAGCCAGACTGGCGAGTTTATATTTTTTTGTATTTTCAGTTAGTTAGCAATTCAACAGGGCACACAAGCGGTATCAGTCTAGTATCTCCAATACTCAATTAGCTTATTTCATTTTCTTCATCATAAAACTACAACAAGTATTATGAACAACACATGATTTTTTTATCGACAATATCGGCTCAACATAACACCACACCCCGGGACTGTGATAATCATAAGGCCTTTTGAAAAATACATTGCCGGAATTGAAAAAAGATAAACAATTAGCGTTATTCAGGTTCTTTTATTATGCATCATAAAAAATGATTCAACTCATCGATAATTTAATTGTTTTAAAACCCTGAATTAAACCCATAACCAATCCACCCACAACTAAACCGACCAAGAGATCCGCCAGTAGTGTCGGCATCGCTACAAGCCAATGATGTATATATTCAATATTGTGAACATACATGCCGCCTCCCACCAGCAACATGGCAATGGTTCCAATGAAACCGAGAAGCCGGATTATTTTTGGCAAGCCTGCCACTAATGTTTTACCGCTGGTTTTTAACAATGTTGCTGGGAGACCTGTACGAGTATGCGCATGTTGTATCAACGCAATTCCGCTATCGTCCATGCGCACTAATAATGCAACAAAACCATAAACACCAATTGTTGCTACAATTGCAATAAAGCTCACCACTATAATTTGAATCAGCAAGCTTTGTTGCAATACGGTTTCCAATGCAATAATAATAATTTCAATGGAGAGAATAAAATCCGTGCGCACGGCTGCTTTGATTTTTTTTGATTCCGATTGCAATAACGTATTTTTATCTTCAATTTCAAGGGCGATGGGTTGTGATTTTTTTCGATGAAACAGCCATTCCCAAATTTTTTCCGCGCCTTCATAACTTAAATAAGCGCCACCAATAAGTAATATTGGCACAATAATCCAAGCCATGTAAGTGCTTAATAAAAATGCCAATGGCAATATAATCAGTTTGTTTTTAAAAGAACCTTTGGTAATCGCCCAAATAACGGGAAGTTCCCGCGATGCGTGAAAACCCGTCGCCTTTTCTGCATTAACCGCTAAATCGTCACCCAGTAAACCTGCTGTTTTCTTTGCCGCCACTTTACTCATGGCTGCTGCATCGTCCAACAACATGGCTACATCATCTAGGATTGCGAGAATTCCACCAGCCATCAAAGTACCATTCGTTGTAATTGTTGCGTCATCGTATTATACTTTTTTTACAAATTCTGATTTAAGCTTCATCGCACCTATGCCGGGGACTTTGCAATCAATATCATGATCGCCTTCCACTAGGCGAATATTTTTTACTTTGGTTCCCACTTTTACCACCGAAGACGAGCCTTTAACTTTGAGATCTTTGATTACGCTTACCGTATCGCCATCATGTAAAAGATTACCATTGGAATCTTTGACTTCAAGTGAATCACCATCATGTTCCGAGGCAGTCACCGACCATTCATGAGCACATTCAGGGCAAATAAACAGCTCACCATCCTGGTAAGTGTATTCCGACTCACATTTAGTGCATTGTGGCATTTCACTCATATTCATTCCTGCAGAAACTTAGTCGTTTAAAACGCTATTGTAGCGAAAACTAAGGATAAATGCGGCCTCAATTCTGCATTATTGGTTTTTACAAAACTGACTAAGATTCATATTAAAAAAAGGCTTGGTATCAGCTATGGATATTACTGATAGGTTAATTTGCTTGAATAGCGTACAATCAAGCTCCCATACGTGGCATTTCTACAATGAGTGGCGTTTCTGCGTAAATCACATGAAGGATTTTTAATGCCTCTTTTACGCGTTCGCTACCAAACCATTGAGTTTGGTGATACCGACATTCATGTCAAAACGCTGCGAGACTGCCAAGAATATTCTGACCCAGATAATATTGCACATGGCATTGGAATCTCATCAGCCAATTGGTCCTTGTTTGGTGTGATTTGGGCTTCAGGAGAAATCTTGGCGCGCCAAATGTATGAATATGATATCAATGGTAAACGAATTTTGGAAGTTGGCTGCGGCATTGCGCTCGCTAGTTTAGTACTAAATAGCCGATCGGCCGACATAACAGCAACCGATTATCATCCCGATGCGGAACGTTTTCTAAATCAAAATACCCAGCTCAATAATGACAAACCCATTCCGTTTACCCGCACGTCTTGGTCGGATCACATCACTGCGCTTGGTAAATTTGATATTATCATTGGTGGAGATTTGCTTTATGAACGTGGTCATGCTGATGATTTATCACAATTTATTGATCAACATGCTAACACCCATTGCAAAGTGATGATTGTGGACCCTGGTCGCAAACAACATGCTAAATTCAGCAAAAAAATGATTGGCCTTGGTTATGAGTTTTATAGTGAAGCCTTCCTAAATCTTAATGAATTAAGTCAACCCACCAATGGCTACAAAAATTTCAGAACCTTGCATTATCAGCGTTAAGGTAAATAATTTAACACAATTGATTTTGCGATGCCGTTTAAAGCTACTTATTCTAGAATCACACCACACGATCTAAGCAAACTTAACCGCGATCCAATCGCCAACAGAGTGTGTTGTCAAAATAACAATAATCGTTATGCCTAGATGTTCAGCTAGCACGAAAATTGGATTCTCCCCGGCTTTTTTCGCCAGCCAATAACTCAGTAATGCAATCACTGTCATGCCCCAAATCACACTGGCGATAATGGCTTGAGTCAAATCCAAAAACAGCATTGGTAAAACAAAACTCAAGGCCATGAGCATTTTCGCCACCAAGGTTGTAATCGTAGCAATCCAAATATCAGCCTTTTTTGCATTGGGATCACTTTCTTTGGAAATATGAATACCTAAGGCATCCGACATCGAATCAGCAATCGCAATCGTAATGATTCCACCAATAATAGCCAACATGGAATTAGTGCCAGAATGTAAACCAACGATTAAACCCAGTGTGGTGATAACGCCTGAGGTGAGGCCAAAATTGAGCCCGGTACTGATGGCTTGAGTTCTCATAGCAATAATCCAATCTTGTGAATTCTGAACAATCAAAATTTGTTACGAGCAAATGCTGCTGGCTATAAGCGCTATACTAGGGCAATCATGGTTGAAAAAAGAAGACCAGCCGAAATTAATTCAAATATAGTTTGGTATAGAAAAGCTAATGTGTTATCGCTACTATTACTTGAAAAAAAACTACACCCTAGAAATAAAAAAGCCAAACTGACAATGCATTAAACAAAATCAGTCTGGCTATTAGTCAAACCAGTGCTGTTTAGAAAAAACTAATCGTCATCATCATAACCATCAGTCAAGGTTTTAAGAAACGCAACAATGGCCTGTTCTTCTTCCCTAGTCAAACCTAAATTACCAAGTTCATCGGTATTCACATTATCACTGATTTCAGGCGCAGCCCAACCCTCGGACACTACATCGCGTGTATTGTAAAAATGAACAATATGCTCCAGAGATGCAAAATAGCCGTTATGTCCGTAGGGCGCAGTGATGGCGATATTACGCAAACTCATGACTTTATGTTTGCCTAAATCTTCTGCATTACCGGTTGTGGCTGCTAAGCCAATATCCGGAGCAGGATTACCGTGTATGCCCGTATTTCTTGGAACACCAATATTATCGTAGGTAAAATCAGTAAACACAGGCGGATAGGTTTTTCCATCAGGTGCAACAACAGGATCCATGACATGACATAATGCGCATTGCGCTTTGCCTTCAAATAGGTTTTTACCCGCCATTTCCTCTGCAGTAAATTTAGCTTTGCCTTGCATTACAAAATCAAATTTTGAATTAAAACGATTAAAAACTTGACTACGCTCAAAACTAGCAATGGCTCGCGCTATTAAATTATAAGCCTCAACCACGGCTTGTGGTGCATCCACATCAGAATCGGCGTTTACATGACTAGGAATCGAGCGCAAATCAAAATCGTAAACCTTGTTGAACATTTTCACATAATCAGAATCATCACGCAGAACACTGACGACCGCCCAGCGACTTGGCATCGCCATTTCAACCGGATTCAGAAACGGACCTTTGGCCTGTTCTTCAAGTGTTGCGGCACGACCATTCCAAAATTGTCCACCAATCCATAAACCTTCATTCTCATCAAAATGAAACTCAGGACTAAATGCTGCATAACCTGCACTGGGCGTATTAAGTCCACCAAATTGTCCCGCCACTGAACCTGCTGAAGTAAATGAACCTGTCGCTACATTATCAGCATCGACAAACCCAGGAGACGCTAAACGTTGACCGTTGGCTAAACGCACTCGTGACAAACGATGACAGCTTTCGCAGGACTGGTTTTTATGTAATGAAAGATTAGTATCAGTGTAAAGTTTTTGACCGAGTTGCTGCTCATGATTACCTCGATCATAATCATCGTCAGAACCCTGTACCACCCCACAAAAAAAACATAGTGTAAAAAAAACACTGAGGTATTTTTTCATTTGAAACTCCCTTTTACTAAATAAAGTGAAAATTATTTTTTGTTAGAACATCCGTATAACCTAGCCAAGATAACAGAAGGTTTTATGAGTAACAATCACCGACAAAGCAAATTAATTTTATTATTATGATTTTTGTTCAAATCGCAGTGGGTTTATTTGAATTTGTAGAAAAAAAAAGCATTTCTTTTGTTGCGATTTCAATTTGAACACCAAAAAATAACGGCAATATAATTCAGTATACTATTCTTAAAACTGGACTAACCTACCAATCAAAACAAATCCGACTGAATTGAATCGCAATTATGTGTAGTAACACATATCAAATCTTACACGCTCGACTACGAGTGACAGCGATCTCGTACACTTTGATAATAATTGAAACGAATTAAACATAACAGTGTCAATGAAAATCATGCGCGCAAAATGGTCATGAGCAGAAACGTACAGATATTGAAGAATTGTTACCAATAAAACAGGCAAGAACAAAGTCCATAGTGACTAAGCTAAAAAACTTATCGTGACCCGCAGTGCGCGTTTTTCATGACTATCGAATAATTTTTCACAACAACCATTACGTTACAGGGATGAGACAGTATATTTAGAGGCCATACATAAATGTGTATAATGTTTGGTTCAATAATCTGCGCACATAACATTGCATGCACATGGCACCGCCAATTTTCGTATTAAGCGCTCTAGAATGCAACTTCAAGAGATTGTGAAAGGAAATCTTATGTGATATTTGCCGCCACCATCACTCGTACTTAAAGTATTTTTGTCAATAATCAGAGGTAAAATATAAGGCATCGCTAACAAAAATTAGCATCTAGGGTCTACCATTTGTCATTTTCGGTGTCATTAACTCAACCGTTGGCCGAGCTGTGATCGAGTTTGAATGTGGATCGCTTGACATTCAACACAAGGCGCTATCGTGAGTCTAACAACAAATCTAATTTTTCTTGATGCTTAGCGGTAACATCCACAACCTCTTGCATAGAAACAGTGTAGATGCGTCCTGCTTTAGCTTTTAGGTATGCGTTTGTATTGAACGAATAAAAATGACCAGACGCAAGAAATCTCAGTTCGTGGATTCCAGGTTTAATGGCGAGATAAGTGGTCTTTTTCGGTACATCCTTGTCATCGACTTTATAAATATCCTTGACGTACAAGTACGCAACTTCAGCAGAAGCGTTTAGTTCTGGCTCATGAAAGGCCAACTTTTGTTTCACAAACGAGGCACAGGCAAATTGGGAAATTGCTAGTAGTATAACTAAAATGGCCTTTTTGAATTCATTCACTATTCCAACTCAATTTTTGGTTCGATTGTTTTGAAGCTGGGCTGCATGTATTTTTTCGACTTAAAATATTTAAGCGCTGTTTTTTCTTCCAGCTCGTCGCAGCCAGTACCTAACCCGGACACATTACAATTGAGGTAATAAACTTTACCGGGTATTTCAAATTTTTTATCAAATTTTAAGGCTTCAACTCCACCCGCCCCATTTATTTGGAAATTATAAATTCCCGGTCTTAATTCAAACCAAGTGAAGCCATTACCAAGGTCGAGCGCATGTTTTCCATTGATGTGCAGAGGACTTCGAAAAGCCAGCATTCCACCTCTCGAAAAATACACCGCGATATTCTCCGTTGTTAATTTGGGTTTTGGTGCCTCGTCGAAGCTCGGCCCCCGCACAAAATATGCACAACCACTTAAGCCTAAAAATAAGTAAAACAAAAAAAGAAAAAAAATAAATCTCATTGGCTTCTCTCTACTGCAAAAAAGGGATCATCTAGATTTCAGATGAATCAAAGCCTATATTACCTTAATATTATTCCGCATTACAAATTAATCGCTATCCCAAATAAGCCAAAGGAAGTCGAGTCTGATACTGTCCAATAATTCAAGCAAAATTACTGATGCGTGTCCTGGAAATGTTTTCCATTTTGGTAGGGACCTAGAATGTCTTGTTTGACGCTAGTCTTACATTCCTCCTATCAAAAACGACTACAGACTAACCGATCTTTATCGATAGTTTTAAAAATATTTGCCAGGAATGTTACAAATAGTTAATAAGGAGCTTACTATGACTATTCAACAACTAAGTACCGTCTTACTATTATCCGGTCTTTGTTCGGGATTAACGGGATGTTTTGATAAATCTCCAGATTTTTATGCGCTGGCTGATAAAATGTGTGCCTGCCAAGATGTGGAATGTGGTAGAGCGGTACAACTCGAAGTGAATGCCGCATTCAAAGAAGTTCAACAATCAAAAAACAAAATTAAAGATTCTACACCACTGAATAAAATCGAAAACTGCCGTCGAAAGTTGGCTAAGCTATAGAATCAGAAAAGCAGGAACATCTCTTGTCTATTGCCCATTACTATTGTTTGATGATTGGACTTATAGCAGAATAGTTTGATCCCAAATAAACGACAATGGAATTCATACTGTAGCTACCGTTTATTTAAACTTAATTGATTGCTCGACCCTAATGTTTACTTTATTGTAATGCATTCGAGTTGATTAGCGCTGCACCACGCGCGAACCGGAAGTCAGCTCTCTCGTTTAACTTGTAATTCTGTCAAATGGGAAACCTGAAGCCAAATTTGCGACCCCGAATTGAGAATTTTAACTAACCATGATGCATCGCATTCACAGCGACTCTTTTCACCTTTCTTAAACCTTATACTCCCGCTTAATCTCGGCAACTTGCACGCTATAGGATTCATACCATTTTTCGCGCCCAAGTTTTTGTGCCATTAGATGATCTGCATGAGCTTTCCATTTTTTTATACTGGCTTCATCCGGCCAATAGGATAATACTATTTCTTGAGA
>JAOUJM010000367.1 GCA_029883265.1 Gammaproteobacteria bacterium | reverse complement strand
TTCACCGCCAAGGTCACGCCAACCACGCTGCCAATAAGAATTCCAACAAACCCGATAATGCAGCCTTGCAACAAAAAAATACTCATAATTGATCGCGGGGTCGAACCCAAGGTACGTAAAATGGCAATATCTGCCTGTTTATCCACGACCAGCATGACCAAGGCTGCAAGCAAACTAAATCCTGAAATCAAAAAGAAAAACGAAAGCAAAACCGTCATGACGGTTTTTTCCATTTTTACCGCCCGGAAAAAATTGGCATGTTGCCGCGTCCAATCACTTACCCAATAATCGCCAGGCAAATCATTGACCAAATCACGCGTTACTTGCTGCGCTCGAAACATGTCTTTGAGTTTGAGGCGCACTCCGCTGACTTCTCCAGGAATACGGAAAAGTTTTGCAGCGTCTTCAATGTGCAGAAACGCCAAGGCACTATCGTATTCGTACATGCCTACTTGGAAAATTCCGACAATCGTAAAACGTTTCATGCGGGGTAAAATACCTGCCACGGTTACACTGGCCTGCGGCACGATCAGGGTCACTTTATCGCCACGAACCGCTCCCAAGGCATGAGCCAATTCTGCGCCGAGAACAATACCGAATTCCCCCGCTTTTAAATCATCAATTTTGCCGAATTTCATTTTGTCATGCACTTCGGATACATTCGGTTCTTGTTCGGGTAATATGCCACGAACCATGGTGGCATTAACCTCGGAACCAAAACTCAACATGCCTTCGCCCTGAACAAAAGGCGCATATCCGATAACTTCCGGGTGTTTGGTGGTCAATTGCGCAACTTCTTCCCAATCCTTGAGACGATTATCATCACCACGGATGGTGGCATGGGAGGTCATTCCAAGAATGCGCAAGCGCAGCTCTTTTTCGAAGCCGTTCATGACCGATAGCACCACAATCAACACCATAACGCCCAAGGCGACACTGAGAATTGAGATCAGGCTAATAATGGAGACAAAACTGTCACGGCGTTTGGCGCGCGTATAGCGCAAACCGACAAATAATTCTAATGGACTAAACATGCTGCGCATTAAAGCAAAATTCCTTGAGAAAGCCTAGTCTTAGATGGGGTGAGGAGAGATTAATTCCATACCTTGCATTGGCTGAGGCAACTTTATATTAAAGGCGTGAAACGAAAGCTTAACCCCGCTTTTGCTTGTGCCTATGCAAAATCAAATAACAGGCATTGTTTGCACATGCTATATTCATGTTAATTCTAGTGAATTTGTCATCTAAGATGAATGACATGCTGATGAAGTTTTGCTGGTTTACACCATGATTTACAATTTTCTAATCGCTTTTCTATGTATTAGCCTGGTCCACTGTACTAATCGTTTTTATGGCGATGACAAAACCACCTGGGACGCCATAAGCCCCGCACAACAAGAAAAAATTAAAGCACAAACACTCGAATTAAAAAAATCCATGGACAGCTTCAATAAAGAACTCGACCATCGCGAATCCGTCGACGAGTTACGCGATTGGACAGGAGATAAAAGTCGAATTTAGGCCTCGTGAAAAATGGGGATCGATTTATTTTTCAGCATATGTAATTCAAATCTTCCAGTAAATCTCACCTCAATCATCCAGCCGATCATAATTTCATGGTTGTCCCACTTGTTCGGATGAAAAGCGAATAGTTAATTACTGTTCTATCGAATCAACAAATTTTTAGAAATGTCAAAAAATAAATCTGCCCCATTTTTATTCGTCTTACCATTGCAATAAACAAATGAAACTGAAAATTAACTTGCCGCTGGAATGGTCTCAAGATCAGTAGTCGTTCGTTCGGCTTCACCACCAAGAATGCTACTAAGATTGGCAGCGGCATTATTTTCAAATCCACCGTTCACGCTTGCTTTTAAACCAGACGCTCTACCATCAGAACCGCCGCTAATGCATGAGAAGTTGCCGCTTGCAGTATTATTTTCTCCCCCAAGCACACTGGCACCTGTTTCTGCTTGATTGGATGCACCGCCATTCACACTGGAAATCTCACCGCTGGCTTTATTCATTCGTCCGGCTGATACGCTTGAAAGTGGCCCACTGGCTTCATTTTGTTCGCCCCCACTGATGCTTGATGCGAATCCGCTGGCAACATTGCTGACACCACCAGCTAAACTACTATGCTTGCCGCTGGCCACATTAAGCCAGCCTGCACTAATACTGGCATATTCTCCAGAAATACTATTCTGATCACCAGCAACCGTTCCAGCAAAGCTCGTATAATTATGTCGAGGGCCAATCACCAAATTATGAGAGCCACTGCGCTGATCATCACTAACATTATCCGGTGAACCATGCGTTGAACCCACACGCGACTCGTTATAACCAAGTATAAGATTACCGCAACCATTGGTAGAATCCGTTGCACCCAGGCCATTCACCACTTGAAGATTGGCATTAGACACCTTCACGGTCTTACAATCGTCGTTAGTCTCTAATTGCAGAAATCCATTTAATTGCAACACAGAATTTTGTTTCAGAGCTGCCAATTCTGCTTCTAATTGTTGAACCCTTTTAATCAAATTCCACGGTAAATAACTCGTCATTCCCATGTCCAATCTCCTTATTATTCATTTTTTTGAAAAAACAAAGCCGAAACATTTTGTAATGTAGAAGTAGCAACCGACATCGTTCGATTTAGCAAGTCCTGAGCAATCGATGTTCAAAATCCGCTATTCCGCAGCAAGCATAGCATAGTGTTTTTTTCAAAACTTCATGGCCAATGCAAAACAGTTCGAAAGTGCTATGTGATTGATGATTATTAAAACAGTTTCTTGGGTTGGGTTGGGTTGGGTTGGGTTGGGTTGGGTTTATTTTGTTCAGCATAACAAACCGCGAACGCAACTATGCTGCAGAAACTTTTTTTGATGATCTTCTGAGTTTGATTGAATAAAGCGATAAAGGGATTAAAGACGCCAGCACCTTTTTCCGGCTTTAATCATCCGATTCAATAAATATCAACTCGCTGCAAACCACTTGTTGTACCACATGCACTGGCACACTCGCGATGATTAATCGCCCTCTCGGCATCCTTGCCTTGGTTAAAGTGGGGGGGGTTACTCTGACCCCTTTATTCTTTATTCTAAAGAACCCGTTTTACATTGCTCCTACTGAGTTTCAGAAAAATACAAATTTCTAACTGTCGCCATGCCATTTATACAAGTATCGTACGCGTCTATCTCAACGATCTTTCCAGTGGTATATGCTGCAAGCGCGAGACTAAGCGCTGCTTTCGAAGCCACATCATTAAGGTCCCAAACAACTCGATCTGATGGGCCTGTATGGCAACTAGGTAGAGGGTATGATGAAATGTTATATGGACCGGATGATGTTTTTACCCAAAATATTTTTTCTCCCCCAGGAATATCATCCTGGATACCAACAATTTTGAGCGTAACATTCCGATATAATTGTCCTGCATTTGCATTACTAATGCCTAACACTGTAAATAGTACAAAAAAAACATATATCACGAGTAATTTTTTTGCATTCACTATTTTTACTCCTAGTTTTAAAAAAATTCTATTCTCCGATATTGCCGAATATCGGTGCAATATAGGGGTCCAATATAGGGGTCAGAGCCAATGCCAGTAAGTTAAGCATTAACCCATTGAATAGGTTATAATAATACCA
>JAOUJM010000366.1 GCA_029883265.1 Gammaproteobacteria bacterium | reverse complement strand
GATCCACCACATTAACCGGCATACCGCGTTCTCTCGCCGCTGCTGAAATCTGACTATTCACTGCGCGGTCATTAGTGGCGGCAATGACCAAATCACAACCTTGTAAATCACTAGGCTCGAAATTCTTAACCTTACAAGCAACTTCATCTTTTAAGGCGTTAAGACCCTGACAAACTTCCGGTGCAATCACGGTGACCTTGGCACCAGCACGTAATAACAATTTGATTTTGCGGAAAGCGATATCGCCACCGCCTACAACCACACAAGGGCGTTGCTTTAGGTCAAGAAAAATCGGTAAAAATTCCATAATTATCTCAAGTTATATTTTCTGGGGTGGCTAATCTCAGCATTTTACCGCAAAAAAATCCATATCCCAAAAGGAAAGGGGCTAAGTTTTTGTTTTTTCCAATAAAAACTTCAAACAAATGGCTTCGGTTTGAGGACTTTGTAAGATACGTTGGTGACCTTGCCCCTGAGTCAGTTGTAGTTCTATATTTGGAAATTTCTCAAGCAAACGCTTTACTTCGGAAATTCTCACTTGACGATCACTTGGATCATGAATGAGTAAAATTGGCATATGAAGTGTCGCCAAGTTTTTCTCAGGTTGGATTTGTTGCTGCCATTGCCTGCCTAGTCGTTGCTCTACCGCCCGTAGAAAGCCCTGGCGTTGCTTTTCAGACAAGCCTAGATAATCGAAGTACTGCTGGTAGAGACGCTCTGTGTCGGTAGCAGCCGCAATTCCTAGCAAAGCTCGGCTATGAACATACCCATGTGCCAAGGCGTAACTTGCTACTGCAAAACCAAAAGAATGAGAAATAATTAAACTTGGAGTCGACTGATCCTGCATAAGCAGTTTTACGGCAGCCGCGATTTCCATTAGATTGGTCTGTTTGCCTGGACTGCGGCCATGCGCGGGAGCATCAAAACTCAAAACACGATAGCCCTGCTTAATGAGCGCATCAACCAGCTTCACAAATTGTAGACCATGACCATTCCAGCCATGGATGAATAAGATTATATCTTCTCCAGAACCCCATTCATAAGCATAAAAATAGGAATTGTTACTATGAAAGCGCTTAGTTTTAGCAGTTTTTGCTAAACTGGCTTCTTGTTTGCTCAATGGAAAATGACGTGTTCGAAACCATAGTTGAACAATTAAGCGGGTATAAAGTGCGGGGAAAAAGCGGAAAAATAATTGCGCCAAACGCCTAGTGAACCAGGGTTTACTGGTGTTGTTTGATCGCCTTGGTTTTGTTCGCATAATCCATCCACCAGCAGTATCTCAGGGACTAATTTTCCGACTGCTAATAATTCCTTGAGTTTAGAGTGGTAAATTAGCGAATAATTAAATCAACGCTAACGTTTAAAAATGGTTCAACTTTATGATAGGTTAACGCTTTTGATTTTCCACTGGTTTATACAACCTATCGTTTGAAAAGACTGAGTGAATGACTAAGAAATCAAGTTATAATCGTGAAGAACTGCTTGAGTGTGGACATAGTCGGTTATATGGACCGAACAATTCCGAAAAAACACTTCCCCCCTTACCCCTGCCTCCGATGCTAATGTTTGATCGAATCACTCATATGAGCGAAGACGGTGGGAAATACGGCAAAGGCCAAATTATCGCAGAACTGGATATTAATCCGGATTTGTGGTTTTTTGCTTGTCATTTTGAAGGTGATCCGGTCATGCCAGGATGCCTCGGTTTGGATGCCATGTGGCAATTGGTCGGATTCCATCTAGGCTGGCTTGGTGGCGCTGGACATGGCCGTGCACTTGGATCTGGTGAAGTTAAATTCACGGGTCAAGTAACCCCAGACAAAAAGCTAGTAAAATATTCTATCGACTTAAAACGTGTCATAATGCGCAAACTCATTATGGGCATTGCTGATGCTCAAATGGAAGTCGATGGCGAGGTGATTTATACCGCAGCGGGCTTGCGCGTAGGTTTATTTACCTCCACAGACGAATTTTAAGCAAATCAATAACAGAGGGCTTACAACATTGAGACGGGTAGTAGTAACAGGTATCGGTATCGTATCCAGTATTGGAAATAACAAAGCGGAAGTCACCGAAGCACTCCGAGCTGGACGGTCAGGTATCGATTATAGCGAGGAATACGCAGAACTCGGTTTTCGTTCCCATGTTCATGGCCCAGTGAAAATTGATACTAAAGCCTTGATTGACCGTAAATTACTGCGGTTTATGGGTGATGCAGCGGCATATAACTATATTGCCATGAAAGAAGCTATCGATGATTCGGGTTTAAGCGATGATCAAGTCTCAAATCCCCGTACCGGCCTGGTTGTTGGTTCCGGTGGCGGTTCCACCTCAAATATTGTTGCTGCAGCAGATATTTTACGCGAAAAAGGCGTCAAACGAGTAGGGCCTTATATGGTGACACGCACCATGGGAAGCACAACTTCCGCTTGTCTTGGTACCGCTTTCAAAATTAAAGGTGTCGGCTATTCCATTAGCTCCGCCTGCTCCACTGGCGCTCATTGCGTCGGCAATGCCATGGAGCTGATTCAGTCGGGCAAACAAGATGTCATGTTTGCTGGTGGTGGTGAAGAATTGCACTGGTCCATGTCAGTTTTATTTGATGCCATGGGTGCATTATCCTCAAAGTACAATGACCAAGCCTCGACTGCTTCTCGCCCTTATGATGCTAATCGTGATGGTTTTGTCATTTCCGGTGGTGGTGGTTTAGTCGTACTTGAAGAATTAGAGCATGCACAAAAACGCGGCGCGAAAATTTATGGGGAATTAGTCGGATATGGCGCCACTTCTGATGGTTATGACATGGTACAACCTTCAGGTGAAGGTGCGATTCGTTGCATGCGCGAAGCCATGGCCAATGTTAGCGCGCCAATTGACTATATTAACGCTCATGGCACCAGTACTCCTGTTGGTGACACTCAGGAGCTAAAAGCTATTCGTGAAGTCTTTGGCAATGAAATTCCCCCTGTAGCTTCGACGAAATCGCTTACCGGTCATGCCCTAGGCGCTGCTGGGATTAATGAAGCGATTTACAGTTTAATCATGATGGAACACAATTTTATTAGTCCATCAGCCCATATCGAAACCTTGGATGAAAATGCCAAGGATATTCCAATTGTGCGCGAAACCCAAGAAAATGTGACTCTAAACACCGTCTTATCCAATAGTTTTGGTTTCGGTGGAGCTAATTGCTGTTTGGTCTTCCAACGCTTTAAGGCTTAAAAATTCGTTTCAAACGCTCTGCCGAACTGGGCAATACTGCAGGGCTTCGCTATACTGATCTTTACTTAGCAAGGATTGGTATAGATGTTTCGGCAGCTTTTTATCGCATTGGTTTCGTCACTATTCGTCGTATGCACAAGTTCGGCCTCCGAAGAACTTGATGCGATTCTTGAAGAGTTTACCCACCCCGGCAAATCCAAACCACAAATTATTCAATTCGATACCGGCCTTGCATCCATGCTCACCAGCTTTTCAGTCAAAGATAAGTTGGTTTTTGATAATCAAGGCAAGTTCAAAAGCAAACTCACAAAAAGTTTTTTTGTGAGTGCCAATACACCCTATGAATTTGTACAGAAACGACGCTTTGGTTATTTTTATCAAACAGGTGCGACGGGCATTCATTTAAGCAGCCAGGATATCGGGCTTTATGATGTC
>JAOUJM010000365.1 GCA_029883265.1 Gammaproteobacteria bacterium | reverse complement strand
TGACCAGGGTAGCGAGTGTGGGCCCAATGAGCAGGGCGAGGTTTGGGTGCGTGGCCCCCATGTGATGAAGGCGTACTGGAATCGTCCTGACGCGACCCAAGAAGTGCTGGTGGATGGCTGGTTGCGTACTGGTGATATTGCCATCGCCGATGAAGAAGGATTTATATTTATTCAGGATCGCATCAAGGACATGATTATTTCCGGTGGTGAAAATGTCTATCCGGCGGAAATCGAAAACGTGATTCTGACCCACCCGCAAGTGGCTGAAGTGGCAGTCATCGGTCAACCCAGTGAACGCTGGGGAGAATCCCCCTTCGCGGTGGTGGTCAGGAAAGACGATAATCTGACCGAGGCGGAAGTACTCGAATTTTGCGACGGCAAGCTGGGACGCTTCAAGTTGCCCAGGGGCGCCGCGTTTGTCGATGAGATACCCCGCAATCCCAGTGGCAAGGTATTAAAGCGCCTGCTGCGTGATCAGTTCCCCGGGCCGGCGCCGGTATAAAAACAAGGGAAAAGACTGTGTGGAAAAACAATATTGTCATGCAAGGCATGTATGCTGACAATTGGGTCGATGCATGATTCTTCAGAATCGACATTCACAACGTCCGTGTTGTTTGAGCAATTGCCTGTCCTTGTCACGGAAAAAATATCCTACTTGTGCACAGGTTCCCTAACTGAAAATTGAACCAATTCGATCAAACCGAACGGCTTCCCGATTATTGCTTAATTTAATGGTCTCACCGTCGTAAACCAGATAGCTGGCTTTGACCTTGGAAGTTAATGCCTCCAGCTTTTTGATGTTATTAAAGTGCGACTCCCGGTATGTGCTACTGGATTTTATTTCCACGGCAATCAGCTGACCGGCGTCACCAACTAACATACCCACTTCATTTTTATTGCTGTCACGATAGAAATACAGGTTACCTGTTTCTCCTTTGTTGTAGCGCGATTTCAAACATTCAATTACAACCATGTTTTCAAATATTGATCCGACTAAGGGATCCCGTAATATTTGTTGAGGATTGGTAATGTCCAACAAGTGTAAGCGCCAATCCAACCGCACTCTATTATCTCCTTAGCTAACAATCTATTCTCCTGCAGCATTAAAGACTCAGGAGAACCCTATGACCCGCACCCATCGTCGTCGAGAAGAATGGCTATCATTAATCGCTGACTATGAACAAAGTGGCCAAACCCAAACAGCATTCTGTGGAGAGCGTGGGCTCAACCCGAAGTACTTTAGCCTCAAGCGAGGTCAATTAACACAAGAGGTTACATCGCCAAGCGATTCAAGCGCGGGATTTGTACGAGTCACGACAGCGTCTCATGCCGGCATGAAGCTTCGGATTGGCGCTGTGTGTTTAGAAATGCCCGCGGATTTTTCATTAGACACTCTCAGCCGCCTCATGTTGACACTCGCATGATCACCTGGCCCGAAGACGCCGCAATCTATCTGCATCGATTGCCGGTGGATTTTCGTAAAGCCATTAACGGCTTAATCGCACTTGTTGAACAAGAGATGCAGTTACCCTTATTCGAGCGCAGCCTGTTTGTTTTTTGCAATAAACGTCGTACCCAGCTCAAAGTGTTGTATTGGGATAGTACAGGCTTTGCCATGTGGCAAAAACGTCTCGAAAAAGACAAGTTCAAGTGGCCCCGTTTACACAGCGATGATGTGATTCAGTTTAGTCATGAACATTGGCGCTGGCTACTTCGTGGTGTCGATGTGAGCAAAATAAAACTGCATAAAACAGTGTATTTTGAGTCCGCCGTGTGATGATTTTTGTAAAATAAATCAGTACAATTTGCGGCATGCAAAATGCCGCTGCACTCACTAATGAAATCGATTGTTTAAAGCTTCAGCTCGTTGAAAAAGAGAATCGTATTTCGCTGCTCGAAGGCTTAATCAAACAGTTTCAGCACAAACTGTTTGCACCTTCGAGCGAGAAAGTGTCGGTTAATCAGCTCTCTATTTTTAACGAAGCCGAAGCGGATGAGGCTACTGATGATATTGATGCCGCGACACACACCACCGTCGCCGCTCATCAACGCAGCAAACGCAAGCGCTTAACGTTGCCACCCGATATACCCTGCGAAGAAATTATTTACGATATTCCTGAGCAGGATAAAGTTTGCCCCCATGATGGTAGTGCGCTAAAGGTTATCGATAGCGACGATCATAAGCAATTGGACATTATTCCCGCGCAGTTAAAGGTATTGCTACACCGCCGCCTCAAATATGCCTGTCCTTGTTGTGATCAACACATTATTACTGCCAAAAAACCGAAACAGCCGATTGAAAAAAGTATTGCCAGCCCCGGTTTGCTCGCGACGGTCGCCACACAAAAGTATTGCGATGCATTACCCTTGTATCGACAAAGTGAAATCTTTAAACGACTCGGTATTGACTTAGATCGGACCAACCTTGCCAATTGGATGGTACGCTGTGGTGACTTAGTACAGCCCTTAATTAACCTGTTACTGGAGCATATTTGCGCACAACCTGTGGTTCATCTGGACGAGACCACTAACCAAGTGCTGAACGAACCCGGAAAAACAGCGCAAAGCAAAAGTTATATGTGGCTTACTGCGGCCTATGGTCAGCAATCGGCTATCGTGTTTCGCTACGATGCAACACGGTCCGAACGTGTACCGCTCGATATTCTTGATCACACCGTATCGACTATTATGGTGGACGGTTATGTTGGTTACGCTAAGGCTTGTTCTACCTACAGCATTACCCGTTTAGGCTGTTGGGCCCATGCCCGCCGTAAGTTTGTGGAAGCAAAACAAGTGCAACCGAAAGGAAAAACCGGCAAAGCTGACCAGGCCTTGGCTTTTATTCAGAAATTGTATGCCATTGAAAAACAAATTAAGGATCACCCACCGGATCAACGCCAATTGATTCGTGCACAACAAGCAAAACCGATCATCGACAAACTGCGCCAGTGGCTGGAAAAAAGCGTACCCGCTGTACCGCCGTCGACTGCGTTGGGAAAAGCACTCACCTATTTGCACAATCAATGGGATTGTTTGGTGCGTTATCTCGATGACGGCCATTATCCCATCGATAACAATAAAGCGGAAAACTCAATTCGCCCCTTTGCAATCGGACGAAAAAATTGGCTGTTTGCCAATAGTCAAGCGGGTGCTAAAGCGAGCGCCAATTTATACAGCTTGATTGAAACGGCTAAACGTAATCAGCTAAACCCACTTGATTACTTGAAAACAGTTTTCACACAATTACCTAATGCGCAAAGCGTTGAAGATATCGAAAAACTATTACCTTGGAATATTGATTTAAGCTAGGGCGTGGTTGGATTGGCGCTTACACTCAAAAAGCCACTTTCCTAGCTTTGAGCCGTGCGAAGACGATTGGATAGCTACCAATGCATAGTGGCTTGGCAAATCGATACGATTTTTTTTAAGCAATGACAAGTATTTAAAAAAAGGTTCATTCTTATCCATCGATGCACCAATGAAAATCACGGTGTTCACCGAAAACAAGTTTATCAAATACCACTCAAATTCCCTGTTATAGGCTTTTTGATATCCCGTGGACGACAAAATGCAAGTTTCAGGTTGTCGCGCACAACCATGTAATTTTATCAAACTGAAATCCCTTCTAAAAAGTGTGTCTAAAGAATCCGAGGGCATAATAGGCTTATACCATGGCATTAAGGATTCAATGACTGGATCGTAGTTTG
>JAOUJM010000112.1 GCA_029883265.1 Gammaproteobacteria bacterium | reverse complement strand
AAGGGTTCGCTTATTATATCAGATGATCCATCATCAGCTATATTTAGGAAAAAGCGGAGCAGTCTTGAAGGAAGTGGAGATACCGGTATTCGGATTAAGGATCTATCGAATTTTAGCTACCAAATACGCCAACCATTAAATAATATTCTAGCAACACTAGCATTGTTTCAACAATCTCAATTAGACAAGAAACAACACGATCATATTAGCAAAGTGTCATTATATAGTGAATGGATACTTGAGTTGCTTAATCAAATAACCGACTATGCTGCGTTAAAACGGGGAAAATTGAGTCTTGAAAGCAGTGAGTTCAATGTACGACAAGTCTTAAAAGAAGTTACCCATTTGCTTGAAACCGAAACCTATAAAAAAGGTATACATATAAACGAGGTGGTTCATTTCGATGTGCCAATTGAATTGGTTGGCGATGCAACTCGTTTGCGGCAAGTTCTAATCAATCTTCTGGGAAATGCAATTAAAATTAGCGAAGACAGTGATATTAATATAGAAATCAGTGCAAGCAAAAAGCGCTCAAAACAGACATTATTGAGAATTGAAATTAGTGAGTCTGCGGCAGGTATAGAGACAGAGTTTGCGCATACCATATTCGCGGAAGTCGATAAAAATATGTTGACCTCCGACCAAATCGTACAAGGCGGGATAGGTATAAACATAACTAAACAACTTATTGAAATGATGGGCGGTCAGATTGGTTATTCAGATAGCGCAATGCAAGGCAATGTGTTTTGGATTGAAGTACCTCTAGGTGAAGCTGAGAGTAGTCGTGAGCAAGCGGCGAATGGTGGCCGCTTGTTGGGTAAACGAGTATTGATTATAAGTACGAATGAAGGTAATCGAAAAACAGTTGCATCTACAATGGCTGCATGGGGAATAACCACTGAATCAAAAGCAAGCTATGATTTAACCGTGACCACTTTGCACCGAAATATTGATCTGGGTCATCCGTTTGATCTGCTAATGCTGGATGTATCAAGCAAAACAAGTATTGAGGAAGTCATTGAGTTTCTAAAAGATCTCAATAGTCATCATGTAATCAAAGACACAAAACGTATTATACTTATCAATAAAATAACAACCGGTGACGAACAAATTGTTAAAGAATTGGGCGTGTTAAGTTGTCTTTCAAAGCCGATCAATCGCAAACATTTGAAAACAGCTCTCGAAGATGCCTTAACTGAATCGAATTATCCGAATGAAATTCTAACTGAGGATTCTAAATTGTCGAGTCAACTAACGCCGGGTGATAGCGCTAGTGTATTAATAATTGATCCAGCTAAACGTTATCAGCAGACATTAAGTGCAATTGTTTCCACAGCCGGTATTGAGTCAAATGTCGCAACTAGTTTAAAAGAAGCGGTAAAAGCCATTGAAACCAAAAATTACTCAATGGTATTGATTGATCAATCAATGCCACAAATGAATGTAGATGAAATTGTGAGAAACATTCGCAAGGCAGAGAAAAAAGTCGCTGATAAAAGAGAAAAAACTCAACAAGGCATGATGAAGACATCAATTGTTTTAATTGTTGATGAATTGAATGAAAAACGCCAGCGTCATTGGCATAAAATAGGGGTTGATGATTTTATTGGTAAACCCATCAGTAACGACGACATGAGTGAATTAATGTCCCGTTGGGATTTACTCGCTTAATTATTCGCAGTCTTAATTGCTCTGACTACAAGCATTTGTCCATCAACACCAATGACTTTTACTTTTGTGCCTTTTTTCATATCGGGCCCTTTTAATTCCCAATATACTTTGTCGATTTGAATTTCACCGAAGCCGTTTTGTATAGGCAACACTAGATCAAACTCTTCGCCTAAAAGCTGTTTGGCTTTGGTATCGACATTTTCCTGGTCTTTGCTAAAACTTTTAAATAATCGGGAAAAAATAAACTGGAGTACGATAGTGCTGGTGGTAAAGATGACCAACTGTATTTGCCAACTCAAGCTATCAAAACTCAAAACCGCTGCGCCTGTTAATCCACCCGCCACTGCAAGTGCGGCGAAAACACCTGAAGGCGCCACACCTTCAATCACTAAAAAGATAAGCGCAAGTGCCCACCAATGCCAAAATTCCAGTTCAAAATGTTCCATTAATCTTTCCTAATTTATTCAATTACAAAAACGCTTACAAAAACGAATACAATGATAGCAACCGCCGCAAAGATAATCAGCGAGCGCTTCGGCGCTTGGGAATCAGGTGTGGTTTGAGGTGATTCAATAACGGGCAAAGATTCCAACTGTTGAATCAATATTGTGAGCTCATGGTCTATGTCGCCAAGATACGCAAGATGTTTGCGATCATCACTGGATTGTTTTGCTTGATAGAGAATGTGAATTGCTTTTTGTTTGTCACCCATACGAACCGCGACAGACGCTGATTCAATCGCATCAATAGGATCAGGTTGACCGTCGGTGACAATACTTTCTACATAATTCTTTTTTGGTTTTGATTTTAATAATTGTGAAAATGCCTGATTTAGGTCTAGGTATGCTTGGGGTAAATTCCGCATAGAATGGCCTGTTGGTTTCGCTGACGGTAATAAGGCGGTTATTGTAATTGTTTTTGATGTGGGTGCAAGCTACCAAATTACTTCATCAAGTAGATAGCGCTATTCGGTATAATTGCTTTTTACACTGGTTTAATGCGCTTGGGAGCCACGATTCAGCATAGTAGCTTATTGAAAATAAAGATATTATTAGTATTTCATTGGCATCCAGGATGAGATTATTCCAGTACACAGGCTTAAAGCCATGAAATCAGTAAGATATTGCGTGAATCTGTCTGGCTTGGTAGTATTTCGCCCGCGAAACTGAATGCTTGGAATCATCCATAGGAACAACAATGACACAAATCAATAAAGTCGTACTAGCATATTCGGGGGGGCTTGACACCTCGATCATTTTAAAATGGCTGCAAGATGAATATTCCTGCGAGGTTGTGACATTCACCGCTGATATCGGTCAGGGTGAGGAAGTCGAACCCGCACGCACTAAGGCTCAGGCTGCTGGCGTGAAAGAAATTTATATTGATGATTTACGCGAAGAGTTCGCCCGTGATTTTGTATTTCCTATGTTTCGTGCCAATGCGATTTATGAGGGTGAGTATCTTTTAGGGACATCCATTGCGCGCCCATTAATTGCAAAACGACAAATTGAAATTGCTAACGAAACCGGTGCTGACGCGGTTTCCCATGGAGCCACTGGCAAAGGTAATGATCAAGTTCGATTTGAGCTGGGTTATTATGCATTAAAACCTGATGTGCACGTCATTGCACCTTGGCGCGAATGGGATTTAAATTCCCGAGAAAAACTTCTAGCCTATGCAGAAACCCACGGCATACCAATTGAGCAAAAGCGTGGTAAAAAATCCCCTTATTCCATGGATGCAAATTTATTGCATATTTCTTATGAAGGTGGAATTTTGGAAGATCCTTGGGCTGAGCCCGAGGCAGATATGTGGCGTTGGACGGTTTCTCCCGAGCAAGCACCCGATGAAGCGACGTATATTGAGTTGAGTTTTAAAAACGGTGATGTTGTTGCAATAGATGGTCAGGCTTTGTCTGCCTCAGAAGTCATGCTGCATTTAAACCAGGTTGCCGGTGCTCATGGTATTGGTCGTTTGGATATTGTAGAGAACCGTTATGTCGGCATGAAATCACGTGGTTGTTATGAAACCCCAGCCGGAACTGTTTTACTCAAAGCGCATCGAGCGATTGAATCGATTACCTTGGATCGTGAAGTTGCGCATTTAAAAGATGAACTAATGCCGCGTTATGCCAGTCTTATTTATAATGGTTACTGGTGGTCACCCGAACGCGAAATGCTACAAACCATGATTGATGCTTCGCAAGTGACGGTCAATGGTCTTGTGCGATTGAAGTTATACAAAGGGAATGTTATTGTAGTTGGCAGGCAGTCTACTACGAATAGTTTGTTCGATGAAAACATCGCAACCTTTGAAGATGACGCCGGTGCATATAACCAGGCCGATGCAGCAGGGTTTATCAAACTTAATGCATTAAGAATGCGAATTGCAGCGGGTAAGCAGTAGAATTAAAGACTTGTTGGTTTTTTTGCAATAAACAAGTAACAGTTTTTAAGAGGCATAGCACTTCGTGCCAGAGGCGTGGCACTCTAGCTATGCCTCTTTTTCGTTTTAGAAGCTGGCACCAATACGCACATATTTTTCTACCCGACTATTTTCCCCTAAGCCTTTCGCATATCCGATAAGAATATCCACGGGTACTCGATAGAGAACAACACTCTCCAACCAGAGTTCTGCCCCAAACGTCGGTTTCAATTTCGGCAGATTTTCACCAGTAAACCAATTCTGTACAGCATCCTTGGGTGGTTCGCTGGAGTACCACGCACGCCCAGCTTCGGCAAATAGCAGCCCATTCACCCGGTTAAGGCCGATCGGCGGTATTAACAAAGTGCCTTGTGGTGCGGATATTGGGAAAAACCATTGAGCGTTGACATAGTCGATGAAATTACCTTTGATCTTATTTGGCTCGTTATAGCCACGCAAGACAAACCGTCGCGAATTGATGGAGTCCGATCCTGCATAATTGCTTTGAAAACCAACAAATTCAAAATCAGGCATGGACTGGTTTTGTCTCGCCATTTGGATACGAGCTGAAAATATGGTTTCAAATATTGGCGGAGAATACATATTGAATTCTCCAAGTAGGGATACACCTTTTCCAAATATTTTCTGTGTAGAATCCTCATCTGGTGCAAAGTACTCTAAACTCTTGTTGGCCAATAAACGAAAATCAAAGCCGCTATGTCGCATAATCGATCGGCTAGGTCGAGTTAAATTGCTAAAGTTCAGAATTCCAGTAGCCCAATAACCATTGTAGAGCGGGTCTGGTGTAAAAAAGTCATCCTGTTCTTTAATTTCCAAGTATTGGTATCCTGCCAAAATACTAAAATGCCAATTTTTTTGTAAAATCCGATATCGTGGAAACAAGCCAAAAACGTCAACTGTGACATCACCATAATGTTCCCGTTGACTAAGGAATTGTGCACCAATCTGCTGTTGCTCATAACTAAAAGCGAAATTCCAATCCAATACATTCACTGCCATGGATAGGTCATAATTTAAGAATCCCAAGGGATCATTTCCCTGGGTAGTAAATCCATAGTTTAATACATCAGTGACACCGAAATAGGGGTGCCAGCCACGAGGACGAAGATGTTTTAATGCAAAATAAGACTTCGATGGGTAGTTTGTTTCAACCGGTGGTGCGTTGGCCATCATGTCGGTGATTGATGGCTGTTGTGTTTGATGGCTAATCATTACAAATTCATTGGATTGACGATTTTCTTCCAGCTTTAATTCATAAAGTGCTAAGCCTTGTGTGTCCAAGCCGGCGTAATAAAGTGTATTGTTGGACGGGTTGATGGATGGGTAAAGGGCAGCTCCGGTGACGTTTGTCAATTTTTCCGCACTCGGTTCATTGATATTTAATCGATAAACATTATAAACTCGATCATAATCGGCGCTATAAATAATATGCTCGCCATCCGGAGAAAATTTTGCGTGAGTTTCAATATAAGGTGTATGGGTGAGCAGTTTCCAAGTCTCATCCTCAAAATTATAGAGTTCTAAATTCCACCCCTTACCTGCGCGAAAAAGTGCGACGACTAATTGTTTGCCATCGGGTGACCAGTCGACACTGGTAATTGATTCAGTATGTTGACCCTGCCATATTGTTTTTGCTAACTGCCCTTGGGCGTCGAGCAAATGTAGTTCAACTAAGCCGTTTTGCGCTTTCACGGCGATGATTTTTTTTCCATTCGGACTAAAACTGGCGAATTGATAACGCCCTGCATCCGTTAATTTTTTACTACGGCCAGTTTTGTTATCAAATAAATATAAATCAAAAAACGCGTTTGTATTGTTGTCGATATCCAGGTTAGAGTAAAGAAAACCCTTGTCTGGATGATAGGAGAATCGTGGACCATATATATTAAAAAGTCTTTCGCTTTTGTTATTATTGGGGTTGAGCAATCTAACTTGCTTTCGATGCAAGTTATCATTTTGTAAATAGGCTAGTTTTTGATTATCAATAATTTGGTGGAAACCCGAGTCAAAGATATCTTTGGTTAAGCGCTTGCCTTGACGTAGACCTTGTTTTTCCAGTGCTGCAATTTCATTCGCAAAGTCTTTTTTCAAATAATTCTCGAATTCTTGCCATATGCTATTCATATTATCGCCAAAAACGCGGCGCATATTGATGCCAATAAGTCCTGGCAAGGCAATACTTGAATAACGATTAATCATGAATTTAAGTTTTTCCTCGCCATAACGCTCAACCAAAAACTTGTGAAAATAAACGCCATATAAATACCAGCCACGTAGGCCCGGATAGTCGACATAGGGAATACTTAATTGACGGTAGGATTTAATGCCACGTTGCACTTCCATGCGCATGAGTGCACGATAATAACTGCTTTGACCGCGACCCGTGCCTTTTTCATAATCGGTCTCAAGATACGTTGCTAAACCTTCAATCAACCAATTCGGCTGAAATAAGTTCGGAAACGTGGGAATGATAAACACAAGTGGATATCGCCCAAACAGTTTGCGTAAGGTTTGTGGCGTTCCATAGGCGATATCCAAATGCACGATATGCACATATTCATGCAGCATGAGTAAGCGTAACCAGTCATCCACATCTTCAAGTGAATTAATATCGGTAGAAGGGACACTATGTAAAACAATTTGATTAAAGAAAACCGGAGTAGCGCTGCCATTGGGAAGGTCAACACCGTCGGTTAAGGTGACATGGGTTTTATCTTTAGGAATCCAAGAAAAATAATTGGTGACTTCGATGTGAATGTTTTCCGCCATAGGTGCAAGGCGTTGTGCGAGGGGCTGTAAGCCATCGTGAAAATGGATATAGAAGTGTTCAGTTTCCATAGTTTGCCATTGCAGGCGAGGATCGTAAGCGGCGGCCTGAATAGTCGCTTGAAAAATAAAGAATAAAAAAAGACCGGCCAAGCTTTGGGTCACAAGGTGTCGCATAAAAAATTCGCTTTCCTATTTTATCGTTTTAATAAAGACTTTGGATCGCCGCTGAAAATTGTATAACGATTGTTTTTCCATGGGCAACGCATCAATATTGGCTTCAACAAAACCGCGTTCAATAAACCAATGGGCGGTTTGAGTAGTTAAAACAAATAATTTTTCGATACCATGTTTTAATGCATTTTGCTCAACCGTATGCAACAGAGCATCGCCGCGACCTTGTTTTTGATAGTCGGCATGAATAGCAACACAAGCCAACTCGGCAATTTTATCGTTTGCATAGTGATAAGAGGCAGCGCAACCGAGTATCATGCCGTCACGTTCCATTACCGTAAAATGGTTGATTTCCATTTCCAAATATTCGCGTGAACGACGAACTAACACGCCTTTTTGTTCTAAAGGGCCAATTAATTCGAGAATGCCACCAATATCGTCAATAGTTGCAGTACGGATTTGGTCATAATTTTCTGCGCTAATGAGTGTACCCAAACCGTTGCGTGAGAATAATTCCTGTAACAAACCGCCATCGACTTCGTTTGAGACAATATGTACACGCTTAACACCTTGTTGCACCGCAGTAACCGCTGCTTCCAGATAGGGGTTGTGAGGTTGTTGCGCTAATAATTGTTGCGCTTGGCTTAGGGATAATTCGTGAAATAATTCGTCGTCGCCACCCATAATCCCTTGGCCTTCGCATAAACAAATGAGTTTATCTGCCTTTAATTGAATTGCCGTGCGCATAGCGACTTCTTCAGCACTAAGGACGAAGGTTTCACCGGTCCTGGAATATCCCAAGGGCGACAACAAGACGATGGCATGTTGACTTAAATGATGTTGAATATAATCCACGTCGATTTTGCGCACAACGCCGGTATGCCCAAAATCAACGCCATGATGCACACCAAGGGGTTGCGCTGAGATTAAATTGCCGCTGGTCACTCGGATGGATGCGCCCGCCATGGGGGTGTTAATTAAACCCGTGGATAATAGCGCTTCGATTTCATAGCGTACTTGACCAATGGATTGACTAATAATGGGCAAACTATCCGCCTCTGTAACCCGTAAATTCTCTACGATTTGCGAGTTCAAACCTGCTTCGCTTAAACGGGTTTCTATTTGTGGTCTGGCGCCATGCACTAATACTAGTTTGATACCCAAAGCGTTGAGCAGGGCGATGTCATGAATTAAGTGAGTGAAGCCTGGACTCTGCACGGTTTCGCCACCAATTAAGAGCACAAAACAGCGCCCACGATGCGCATGAATATAGGGACCTGCTTGGCGGAACCAATGCACGAATTCGTTGGTGGGGCTATTTTTACTCAAGCCTGCCTTCCTTCTGGTTTTAGTTAAAGATGCTCATCTTATCAATGTCTTGTCAAAGCGGCTAGTCGTTGATGATTAACGAAATTACGGCTTATTGAGTCATGCTCAGCAGCGAATCGCCTGTTAGCCGCTAGGCGCATCAAATTGCCCCAATTTGGAGGATTTCAACAGACTGGGAGCTAAAAAAATATGATAAACTAGGCGGCTATTTTAACAACAAGTAGTGCAAGGAGTTCTTCATGCCCACGTATCGATCCCGAACGTCCACTCAAGGCCGCAATATGGCCGGTGCACGAGCCTTATGGCGTGCCACTGGAATGACCGACGATGATTTCGATAAACCGATTATAGCGATTGCTAACTCATTTACACAATTTGTGCCTGGGCATGTGCACTTAAAGGATTTGGGCCAGTTAGTGGCCGAACAAGTGGCTGCCGCCGGTGGTGTGGCCAAAGAATTTAACACAATTGCGGTTGACGATGGAATTGCCATGGGTCACAGTGGCATGCTCTACAGTCTACCTTCCCGTGAAATAATTGCTGATGCCGTGGAATACATGGTGAATGCCCATTGTGCTGATGCTTTAGTTTGTATTTCCAATTGTGACAAAATAACGCCCGGTATGTTAAACGCAGCCATGCGCTTAAATATTCCTGCGATTTTTATTTCGGGTGGTCCCATGGAGTCGGGCAAAGCGATTATGAATGGGCAAGAAGTGCATTTGGATTTAATCGATGCCATGATCCAGGCGGCCAATCCAGATGTTTCGGATGAAGATGCGGCGACTTATGAGCGCTCAGCTTGTCCCACCTGCGGTTCCTGTTCCGGGATGTTCACAGCTAATTCCATGAACTGTTTAACCGAAGCGCTAGGTTTGGCTTTACCTGGCAATGGTAGTTTATTGGCCACGCATGCTGATCGAAAAGGTTTATTCATGGCTGCGGGACGACGCATTGTCGATTTAGCCAAACGTTATTATGAACAAGACGATGCGAGCGTCTTGCCACGCTCGGTTGCCAATTTTCAAGCCTTCGAAAATGCCATGAGTTTGGATATTGCCATGGGTGGCTCAACTAATACGATTCTGCATTTACTTGCTGCAGCCCAAGAGGGTGAAGTTGAATTCAGCATGGCGGATATCGACCGTCTATCACGCAAAGTGCCACATCTCTGTAAGGTTGCACCCAGCACACAAAAATATCACATGGAAGATGTGCATCGTGCAGGCGGTGTTATGGGCATATTGGGCGAATTGAATCGTGCCGGGTTATTGCATAGTGATACGCACACAGTGCATAGCGAAACCATGGGTGAAGCCCTGCAAAAATGGGATTTGATGCAAAGTGAACATGAAATGGCCAAACAGTTTTTTGCTGCTGCGCCGGGTAATGTGCGTACTACCGAAGCCTTTAGTCAAAACAAACGCTGGCCGGATTTGGATATGGATCGTGAAAATGGTTGTATTCGTAATTTCGAACATGCTTATAGCAAAGACGGTGGTTTGGCGGTGTTATATGGCAATATTGCTGTCGATGGTTGTGTGGTTAAAACAGCAGGTGTTGATGAGAATTGTTTAGTGTTTTCTGGTCCAGCAAGAATTTTTGAAAGTCAGGACACGGCTGTGGAAGCCATTCTCGGTGATCAAATTAAAAAAGGTGACGTGTTAATTATTCGCTATGAAGGTCCACGGGGTGGTCCGGGCATGCAGGAAATGCTTTATCCAACCAGTTATTTGAAATCCAAAGGATTAGGCAAAGACTGCGCCCTAATAACTGATGGACGTTTTTCCGGTGGCACATCGGGTTTGTCCATAGGCCATGTATCCCCTGAAGCAGCAGAAGGCGGTGCCATCGGTTTGGTGCAAGCGGGCGACACAATCGAAATCGATATTCCACAGCGAACAATTAATTTAGCCATTAGTGAGCAAGACTTGGCAAGCCGTCGTGAAGCAATGCAAGCCAAAGGCGCACAAGCTTGGCGGCCGCTGGATCGTCAACGCCAGGTTTCACAAGCCTTGCAAGCTTACGCCGCGATGACGACGAGTGCGGCGCGAGGTGCGGTACGTGACGTATCTCAATTACAAAGAATCAAGTAAACATTTAAAAATCGAAATAGGAGAGACTGATGATTAAAATGCAAACCAACTTTGGCGATATTACTATCGAATTAGATCATGACAAGGCGCCAAAAACGGCTGCAAATTTCGAACAATACGTGAAAGACGGTTTTTATGATGGCACGATTTTTCATCGTGTGATTAACGGTTTTATGATTCAAGGCGGTGGTTTTGAGTCGGGTATGAGTCAAAAAGAAACACGTGCCCCAATTGAAAATGAAGCTGATAATGGCTTAAGTAATGATAATGGCACTATAGCCATGGCACGTACCATGGATCCGCATTCGGCATCTGCGCAATTTTTTATTAATGTCAAAGATAATAGTTTCTTAAACCATCGTGGCAAAACGTCAGACGGTTGGGGATATTGTGTATTCGGTAAAGTCACCGATGGCATGGACGTGGTTGAAAAAATAAAATCCGTGGATACCGGCAATGCCGCTGGGCATCAAGACGTGCCGGTTGAAGATGTCATCATCGAAAAAGCTGAAGTCGTCGAATAAATAAAATTATTAGTTTTCATCACTACACTGGCTCGCCGAGCCAGTGTAGTGTAAATGTCCTTTCTGTATGAGATCTGAATCTTGAGTTATCACCTATTACGTTCGATTCTATTTATGCTCGATGCGGAACAAGCACATGAGCTAAGTTTGAAATCACTTAAGTTGCTGCATGCGTTTTCCATTAATCCCTATAAAATTAAAACACCAAACACACAGCCATTGAATTGCATGGGATTAACATTTCCCAATCGTGTGGGACTCGCTGCTGGGTTGGATAAAAACGGTGATTATATCGATGCGCTGGGTTCTTTAGGTTTTGGGTTTATTGAAGTGGGTACCGTCACGCCAAGACCGCAACCCGGAAATCCGCGGCCTCGTATATTTCGTTTACCTCAGGCGGAAGCAATTATTAATCGCATGGGTTTTAATAATAAAGGCATTGATCATTTAATTGAACAAGTCAAAAAACGAAAATATTCGGGAATACTTGGTATTAATATCGGCAAAAATTTTGACACGCCGATTGAAAATGCGGTTGATGATTATTTAATTGGACTGGAAAAATCCTATCCGTATGCTGATTATATTACTGTAAATATTTCTTCGCCCAATACCAAAAATTTGCGCCAGTTGCAGGAAAAAGCCGAAATGGAAAAATTATTATCAGTGCTAAAATCCAAGCAGCAACAATTGGAAATGCAACATCAAACTAAAGTTCCTTTGTTAATTAAAATTGCCCCAGACTTAAGCGATGATGCAATCGCAGAAATGGCTGACTTGTTTTTGCAATATGAAATCGATGGCGTTATCGCAACCAATACCACTATTAGTCGTGAACAGGTACAACAATACTCTGTAGCGAAAGAAGCCGGTGGTTTAAGTGGAAAGCCGGTATTTAACGCATCAAATCATGTGATTGCAGAACTAAATAAACGTTTAGCCAATAATATACCCATTGTCGGTGTGGGCGGAATTAGCCATGTTAATGATGCCAAAATAAAAATACAATCAGGCGCCAGTTTGGTTCAAGTATATAGTGGATTTATTTACCAAGGCCCTGCGTTAATTAAGTCTTTGGTAAATGCAATATTACCCTAACGACCCTTCATTCTGAAAAGAACGAGCTAGTGCAGGTTTAATGCATTTGTAATAGTAGTGCTGCTATTTGTTGCCTGCGATCGCGCCGGTCCTGTCCCGTTAACTACGTTTGTGTTTGCCCACTTCAGAAACGGTAACGGTTAATGCAGTTTGATCCAGCGTAAAATAAACACGATGTTCCTGGGAGAGACGAATGGAATATTTATTCCCACCTAAATCCTCATAATTCGAATCGCCAAGTTGTTCGGCAGCTGTTTTTGGGTGATGACCATTATCTCTGATCAAGCGCCTAAATGCATAATATTTTGCGCCAGCTGCGGCGGGAATAACATTGGTTTTAGCGCCTGTATCATCGAAGGTCCATGCCATAATTTTTTCTCCTTTTCCCAATAGGGCGGGTTTTATTTGATTGCTAGTGTTGAGCTTATTAAAGCAGGTTTGTGCATAAAAAATAAATACCACTAAAGTGTTGTCATTCAAGCGTAGGCTTGATAAAAAGCGAAATAATCTTGGGATCTTGAATAGACGCAAAAAATTCATATTATCATTTAATGAGCTATTGATTTAATTGGTTGAATCGAAATAGTTGTTTGTTGGCAAATCAAGGTGTGGGCCATCGCCACTTTGATACGAACAAGTACTTTAATGCTGTGAATGTGTTACAGACTATGATGAATATAAATTAAAAGAGAGGCTGTTTATCATGAATAAACAGCCTCTAGCATAGACTAGGATTTTTTACCTAACTCTTTTTCAATTTCGCTTTTCAAGCCATGTGCACTTTTCTCGATTGCTTCAGAGAATGCTTTTATTGTTTCTTGTCCATCCTTTCCAGCAAACTCAACCCGGCCACCTTGGATCATGGGTGCTTTTTCAGAAGCTTCAAAGCGTTTACCTTTTCCACGAACTATGCGACCAGTCTGCATTGCGATTTCACCTTTGCTATTGATGACAACCATTTCTGATGAAACTTTTGGCATTGCTTTGGCGCGTTTAAGTGGTAACTCGACATCAAGCATTCCTTTTTCAAATGCCAAATCAACATGAATAATTCCCACAGCATCCACACCGAGTTCTTGGCTGAGTTTTGCTAAACGTTCACGAGAAACCGTTTTGGCATCAACCATTTTTCCATTAACATTGGTGTAAGTCTTTTGATTGGTTTTCGCCACTACTTCAAAAGGAAAGTGCGCCATTTCGGGTGGAACTGCCCATTTAGTGCCTGCCATTTTATTCAGAAAACCCATTGCACCTTCGCCTTTTAACTCTTGGGTAAACGTTTTATAAGCCGGGTGACTAATGACTTCTGGGGCGGGAACCACTTGCCATTGAGCAGTCGATAGATTTTCACTGTAATGTTTTAGTGCGAATGTAGACAGTTGAACATTGCCATCTTGAATATTGTCGTTACCTTTTACTGCCTTTTTTAAAATTGCCAATGTGTCAACTTGATCAGGGTTTTTGACATTATAAATACTTGAATTCGAATAAACACTGATGAACGCAATTTTTTTAACAGTGTCAGCGGCAGGCCGTTTTACGATAGGTGATGCACACGCACTTATAATAAGCGCAAGCAACACCACGGTTAGTTTTTTCATTGTTAAACTCCTCGATGTGTAAATACAATTGAAAAATAGGTG
Source organism: Gammaproteobacteria bacterium (assembly GCA_029883265.1). Taxonomy (GTDB): domain Bacteria; phylum Pseudomonadota; class Gammaproteobacteria; order S012-40; family S012-40; genus JAOUJM01. The sequence goes on along the minus strand of JAOUJM010000112.1, from coordinate 889 downwards.
ACGTGAACAGTTAGGTGTGGGACTGTTTTACCTGTAAAAAGTGGCTGAATCACATCGGTACCACAGAAACATGAAAGACGTCACATTAATTATCGTGTTAACGATTGTTGCCTTTAGAAAAATATGATGCTTAACCGGGAAATTATTCTATTAAAAAATTTGTAATTTAAATTGCAAGAAAAGTGTGGGAACACTTTCATCATTAATGGCAGGAATAAAGGTACTGTTAATGGCAAAGCGTGAGAAGCTCAAGGTGAGCGCGGGTAGAATCGCAGGAAATGGCAAACCATTATTAAATTCAGGCCGTTGCATGACAAGTACTGCCGCACCAAAATCCATATAACTACGGACGAGTGGGTTGCTTAGGTTTTTACGATACATAAAAACTGACCCTGCATACCATGAAGGCAAATAAAAACTATTAACATAATTGCCAGCAGTCAGATAACTTTTCCATTTGGGCGACATATCCAGTACGTATTCCAGGCCCAAACCGGCATTATTTTCGTTGGGTTGATATTTGACATATTCAATTTCGCGATAGCTATCGAGTATGTATTTTTCATTTTCTGATATATAAACCACCGTGCGGTATTCGTAAATGCGTTTTTCATACATAGTTCCAAAATGCTTGGAAATTCCGTTGCGCACTAAAAACAGTTCACCGGCCAGACTTTGGCTGGATAAAGTTAATAAAATAAAGGATAATGCGAGCCGTGTTTTGTCGATCATAGCAACCTCTTGCGATGCTATCGACAAAGCAGGGGATGAACTGAAATTAATCTAAAAACAAAACTAACGAGTTAAGAGACTGCTTTGATAAAACCAGATTATGCTACCAACAGTATTGTAAATTTGATGAGTGGCCTGCTACAGGCTATGGGTGGGA
>JAOUJM010000111.1 GCA_029883265.1 Gammaproteobacteria bacterium | reverse complement strand
ACCACTCGTTGTGCATGTTGATTACTTTTTGCTTTATCTATGACATCGTGATAGGCGTCGAACATGAGTAAGGTCGTACTCAAAGCGTCGGCCGCAATAGATCCCAGTTTGTCATCATCGAGTAAATCAATCAGCGGCTGGATGTTATAACCGCCGAGCATGGTACCTAGCAGCTCCGTGGCGTGTTCTGGATCAATAACCGGGCATATGACATCACCTTTGGCAACGGCGGTGAGGAAACCTGCTTTGACGTAGGACGCTTGATCTACACCAGGTGGCACACGATGGGTAAATAGCTCCAGGCATTCCTGCTCCTGCCCTTTAGGCGGATTTTTCAGTAATTCCACTAGCGCAGCGGTCTGCTCTGCATCTAAAGCCAATGGCGGCAAACCTTCTGCCGCACGTTCCTCAACGTGTTTATGATAAGCGTCTAACACCGATTCACCTCTTAGTTGTTGATTTGTGGCTTAAAAGCCATTTCTGGGGGCTAAGTTTAGCGTATTTGGAGCTAGTTTGATATGGGATCTAAGCTTTTGTTTTTATGCACCTTTTTATGTGATTCGAACTTCCCTTTAAGGAACTAAGCTGTAGCCAAGCTTATTCTTAGTTGATTTGACCAAATCATTGTGCTGAAAATTTAGAGCCGTGAACCCATATGACTAGCCCAACACTTATTATCATAATCTATGTTCTGCTAGGTTTACTCATCCTGATTTTAAAGACAAGCTCCCCCGGAAATCCCTCGAAGCTGAACTAGATGCAATCGGTTTATTTTGGCTTAAGCTGATTCAGTTGGATTAATGTGCGGCAAGTTAAAATATGGCTAAAAACAATATCGCTTTGAAGAAGCGGTTACAGTGTTCACTTTCCTAGTTTCGATGGAATTTGTTTGAATACCAATGAATGTGCATATGAAAGCAAAAGTATAATCAACATTTTAGAAAGCTAAAATTGTATACTATTTGAAAGCCCCTGCACTACACAATCAAAGTATTCGTTTAAGCAAACATGATTTAACAAAGCGGATAGAAAATACAAGGCACGGCGCTTTCTTATGGTTTTGCCGATATATAAGTTAGAAATACTATTGTGCGTAATTGTATGTCAAACCGATTTTTGAATTTGATTGATATAATTGACGTTCGAAATCACTTGAAACCCCAGAACAAATTATAATAAACAATTTGCCAACACTTGGCACCACCAATTATAATTTATGCTCATGGATGACAACTGAAATGAATAATCTATGGATAAATCAACAATCATAGCGTCAATCATAGGCGCAAGCGCTACCATCATTGCTGCACTAATCCCATTATTGCTTAAAAAGCGGGAAACCCATCATGAAGAGTATTTAAATTTCCCACACGAAAAAGCTCAGTTGATTCGCTTCACCTGCGATTATGCCGAAACCACTCACGTCAATGAAGTACATATTGCTGGCAGTTTTAACCATTGGCTGCAGGCAAAAAAAGGTTTGATCAAACCTACAAAACTTGAAACAGAGCGCTTTGCAATGATTAAGCAAAAACAGCAAGGACGCAATGTTTGGGTAAAAGACGTGCTCATCCCCTATGGCCACTACGATTTCAAATTCGTGGTGAATAAAAACCAGTGGATTGCATGGAGCGAAAATTCTACTTATTCTAAAGGCAATGATGCACCCGGCGGGCCGAACTTGAGAATTGAGAGCCATGCTTAATGGGATTTCGAACCTTTACCTTTTCATACACCTGTTGTTGATCGGCTGAAAACAGGCTCTTCAGAAAAACAGCCAGCCCTGACCAATTTATACACACCTCTTGTGAAAAAGGCATGAGGCGATAAAAACATTCAAGCTTGTCTTACCTATTGTTTAAGATGAATTCAGGTACTGCGTTTTGCCATCAATAATGCTTTAAATCTTTGGATATGCTCATTTCAAAACCAATGATATGAATAAGTCTCGCCACTTATCTAAATTAGAGATTAGAATTCTACTAGAAAAACGCAAGAAGTCGTGCGTTAGTATTCCGTTGTTTGTTAGTAATTTTCTAATTGAATAAAGACGTCGTCGCACAAGTGCTTTGCCGCCCTAGAAATGACACCAATTCGCTATAGTTGCTTTCGCCGAATGAACGGGTCAACGACTGGTATATTATGATGTACACCAAAAAGTTACTATATGCTTTCTAATCAGCTTTATTGGAACATTTGTTAAACAAAACAACTAAAATACTTTCAACGATGCTTTAAGCGCTATATTTTTTCCTCTTATCAGAATATCGCCATAGTAATAATTTATGCGAGTTAAACGAATACCGACCAACCAACTTGTTATTGAGTCATCAGATTTCCAAGGATTTATCATAAATTGAGCAACCAGTCCTTTTGAATGATCGAAGCCGATGGCATTGCCACATCCCACTATTGATGGTGATGTACACTCCAACACAGGCGCGTAATGATAAGTCCCACCAAAACCTATTAACACTTGATTTCCTAAATTTATGGTCTCCAATAAATCAAACGTGATGCGTGTAAATTGAATTTTACCATCCACTAAAAAAATCGATTTTGATTGTGTTCCGACACTAAATTGTGTATTAAAAACGGCGTCTGAATGATTAGGGAACATAAAACCTAATTCAAAACTATGCCCGGCACCTGCATTTAAAGTGGCGTCGCCCGCTTGTGAATGAGTTGCTTCGCTGCCTAAGTGATACGCAATTAAATCTCCCCCTTTGTGCAATCCAAAGGATAACAAAATACTATTGCGTGCATACGCATCATTGCAAACACAAATAAATAAAAATACAAAATACACTATTTGCCTGTGAGGACTGCTGCAGAACATGAGCCGATGACCTATTATTGAATGTTTGTTATGAGATGATTAATTATATTGATTAAGCAAAAACATTACTAGGTATATAATATATCGTCGTCTATTTTTGAATTGTGTGGACATAACGCAAGTGCCATTCTTTGTATAGATGACAACTTTACTCTGTCATTATTTCTCTAAACAATCCTAGAATTCCCGTCAAAATGATTAGCAACTGCCTATCAAAATAATATCTCGCTTAAAAAACGCCGGTAATCGTCGTGCATTTTTTTAATCAGGTGTTTTGCGTAGAAACAATAAACAGACAAGGTTGAAATTTAGATTTGAAATAAGTGTTAAGTTAATTTTTTGTATTGTTTTATTTTTATTGTTTGTGTAAATTAGAATTAGTATATCCATGTAGTGTTTTCCTTTGCGCGACTCATTACAATTACATCGCTGTTTATAAAGTATTAAGGGCTTTTTAATTTATTTAACAGAGAATAATGGTACTCAATAAAAAAAGGAATTTTTGCAGAATTTTATCTCACCGGAGACACATCTCATGAAAACTTACAAGTCTCACGTAGTATCTTTTAGACCACTTTCAATTCTTTTCATGCTTATCAGTTTGACGATATCAGCTACATCTGTAATAGCTGGCACTATCGTTGGCTCAGCGCATGATTTCTCCAGCGCGGGTTGGAGCGGTGGCGACATTTGTACTGCGTGTCACACACCGCATAATTCCGATACCACAGTAACACAAGCACCCTTGTGGAATCACAGCTTAACCACCAGTAATTTCACCATGTATACCAGCCCCACATTGGATGCCAGCGGTGGCGGCCAACCAGGCGGTGTTTCAAGACTGTGTCTATCCTGTCATGACGGCACGGTTGCAACCGATAGTTTTGGCGGCACAACCGGCACTAATTTTCTGAGTGGCAATGTTGCGATTGGTGCTGGCGGTAAATTGTCTGATGACCATCCGATTTCGATCACCTACGACAGCGCCTTATCCAATACAGATCCTGGCTTACATGACCCATCATCAACATCGGTAACCATTGGTCAAGGTGGCGATAAAGTTCGAAGTGGAACCATCGCGGAATTATTATTATCCGACGGTATGATTCAATGCAGTTCCTGCCACGACGTACACAACAACTTTACCGCAGCAACTGGCGGATCACCGTTATTGAAGATCAGCAAAACTGGCAGTGCTTTGTGTTTGACCTGTCATAACAAGTAACCTTTCCTTAAAGAGACTTTTATCGCAAGTTAAAAGTCTCCTTCTTCATCCTTTGCGTGTATTCTTCACTAACGAACAATTAGTTTGCGCCATTTTTAAAATGAGATTGAAATAAGAATGAGGTAACACTTGAATAAGCAAATCAGTCTATTAACCCTTGCCAGCAATATTATCGGGGTAGGCCTCATGATCGGCCTTGTGCTCACGCTTAACGGCTGTGCGACTCAACCCAGAGTAGAGAAAATAGCACCCGTATTCTACCCTGCCTTGCCCAACTCACCTCGCATTCAATATCTCACCACCATTAGCACGGCGAATGACCAAGCAAACCAAGACAACGCTTTCGCCCGCTTTGTTCTTGGTGAGAAAGAGAAATTAACCAGCATTGCAAAGAAACCTTATGGATTGGCATTTAGTAAAGGCAAAATCTATTTGGTCGATTCGCAAGGACCGGGTTATGTCGTATATGATCTCGTTAAACAATCCTATGTTTTTATTACCGGCCAAGGTGGTGGTCGAATGAAGAAACCCATCAACCTATCCATTGATAAAAACAATCACAAATACGTGACTGACACAGGTAGAAACCAAGTTTTGGTTTTTGATGAACACGATCAGTTCATAAAAGCATTTGGTGAAGAAGGCCAATTCAAGCCGGGCGATGCCATCGCAGTCGATCAGCGACTTTTTGTCACTGATTTAAAAAACCATCAAATCCATGTATTGGATATAAACAGCGGTAAAACATTATTAACATTTGGTCATGTAGGCAGCGAGCCCGGGCAATTTTTCTATCCAACCAACGTGACGATTTCCAAGCAACAACTCTACATCACGGATACTGGTAATTACCGTGTTCAAGTATTTAATCTCGACGGTGAGTTTATAAAATCGTTTGGCAGTATTGGTAGTGGTCCAGGACAATTTGCCCGACCAAAAGGTCTTAGTGTGGATGCCAATGAGCGTCTATATGTGGTCGACGCGGCATTTGAAAATGTGCAAATTCTTGATTCAGCCGGAAAACTTCTTTTGTTTTTTGGTCAACCCGGCAATAACAGTGACAATATTAACTTACCCACCGATATTGTTATCGATTATGAAAATGTCAACTATTTTTCCCAATATGCGCGTGACGGCTTTGACATAGAGTATGTGATTGCCATTGTTAGTCAATTTGGTAACAACAAAGTTAATGTTTATGGGTATGGAAAAATGAAAGGCAAGTCCTATCCAAATTAGAAATGTAGTGCGAGTGATTGTCATACCTGCAACCCAGAATGATAACAATTCACGGGCATGCAGATACGAATTAGAATACTAATCGCGATAGTGAGTCATCATGCTTAGGCGTAGTCATCCAGAAACAGAATTTTTCGCAACAAGTTTACTGCGTGAGCTAGGTCTTATTGTCGTATTTCTATTTTTTTTACCCACGAGTATCCAAGCAACAGAAATCAACTTATTTAAATTCGAAAATGTAAAGGGCTATAGCATATTCAATGCATTTGCCAACACTTATGATAAAAATACAAACAATTTATCCAACACAGACGGTTACAACGCACTTGAACAAAAGTTTAATTTGTATTCTGATGCTTATTTTTACCATCCAAAATTTATCAAACTAGAATTATCTACCACGCCTGTATTTAGTCAAAGCATGAGCCAATCCGATGGAACGCGTCAATATGCGAATTCGAGCTTATTTCAATTGGATGCGCGTATGCGGTTTCTCAAGGAAAAACCTTACCCACTGGTGATGTACTACAATCGCATCACACCAACAACTTTTATTAACCAGACTGAACGCCTAAGCCTGCGGAATTCACAATATGGTGCTACGTTTTATTTACGCAGACCGTATTTTCCCATCGGTGTAAACGCTGAAATTTATAAACGAACATCTCAAGGAAATGGAGAACTGACTTATATCGACAATCAATCCGAACAAGCCGATATCAGTCTGAGTAGTTACGCAGGCAAGGATGGTCGACACACACTTAAATATCGCTGGAATCAATATGAATCTCGCAGTCGCAGCTCAAGTTTGCCATTATTGGCGACATCCTTGAACTCAAATTCCCTGACCATGGATTCGCAGATTTCTTTAGGCCAGGACAAACAGTTTCGCTTAGCGAATAATGCCTATGCCCTATCGCAACTCGATATGCTCAAACGCAACTACGCAAGATATGGCTCGCGTTTAAATTGGCATCATGATTCCACGAGATCAAGCGTGTATGAATATGCCATACAATACAATCAACAAGCACAAAATTCACTTTTACGCCAAAACGCTAAGGTCGGCATAAATCTACCTTTGGCAAATGTGATTCAACTAACACTCGACGTGCATGCTGAGCGTAACCAAACGAAGCAATACTCGCTTAACAATCTCGGCAATCGGGTTTTGGGGAAATTCAATAAAAATCTAGGCTGGGGTAAACTTCGATCAGAATTGTCCACCAATGTGGACTTTTATAGCCAGAAATCCTTTTCACAAACGGTTGCTAGTTTTACCGAGCAACACAATTTCCCTGATGATCAAATCATTATATTACAGCGTGTGAACATAGTTGCCACTTCAGTTGTGGTCTATAATTCTGATCGCACGTTGATGTATGTGCTTGATCAAGATTATGAAGTACTCCAGATCGGTGACCAAGTACAAATCATTAGGCTCGTTACAGGAACGATTGGCACGGGCGAACAAGTTTATGTTGACTATAACTACGCGACTGGTGGTACTTATGACTATACTGACCTTAGCACCACTGCTTTTTTACAAATTGAGACTCCGCAAAACTTGGCGACCTATATACGACTGCATCAAGCTAAGCCGGTTTTACTCCACGGAGAAGCCTTGCATGCATTAAACGACAAACAAAACATTCAACTAGGCATGCGTCTTGCCCATGATATGACTGCAGATTTAAAACTCAATGGGGATATTTTACTTGAAGGCGAAAACAATCCTAGCTTCCCCTACACTCGACAACAAATTGGCATCGATTTACAATTTTTTGAACAACGCATTGGACGATTTGCTTTTGCTGCGGGTTATGAAAGAATGTTATATATACAAACCAATGAAAATCGCGCTATGCAAAACGCTTCTTTTGGTTTTCGTTCCAAAACTTTTCATCGTTTGCATGCACTGAGCAATCTACGTTATGAACGCGTAAGAGGCGATTTTTTTAATCGAGATTCACTAACCGCTCATATAGGCGCACAGTGGCACATTCGCAAATCCATGCTTTCATTTGATATGCGAATCATTGACGAATTTCAGTCGGGTTATCGTCAAACCAGAAGTTCAATGCTTGCAAGTTTCAAACGGGAGTTTTAGCGACTTATGCGTACAGGACTATTCGTTTATTTTATTACGCTGCTGCTTATATTGACTGCCTGCTCTACCACGCCAGAGCAACAAGCCACGACGAATAAACCCACAGCAAACCTAGCATGGCCTCAAGCGCCAGCTGATCCGAGGATTAAGTTTGAAACCATCATTTCAGACACAGACGATTTTTATGTGAAAAAAGGAGCATTCAGTCGATTGCTAGATGTGGTTTTTGGCAAGAATTCATTTCGACTGGTGCGCCCAATGGCGATTATTGAATCAGGTACGACGCTTTATATTGCAGACCCAGGGGTCAATGGAGTGCATTGCATTAATCGTGACAATGCAAAATACCAATTGTTAGGCCAACAAAAAACAAACAAACTGCAATCGCCTGTCGGTTTAGCGGCCAATGAACACGGTCATGTATTCATTGCAGATTCCATGCGTCGTCAAATTTTCATCAGCAAAAAAGCCTGCGAACCTTTGCAGGTATTTATCACCACCCATGAACTCAATCAACCCACCGGGGTGAAATGGGATACATCGACACAAACGCTTTTTGTTGTTGACACCAAAGCGCATACAGTTAAACAATTTTCCAACAAAGGTAAATTACTTAACACTTTTGGCCAACGAGGACTTGGGGAAGGTGAATTTAATTTTCCAACCATGATAACACTAGACAGCAATGGTTTGTTGTATGTGAGTGATTCTATGAATTTCCGTATTCAAGTTTTTACTAACGATGGTCGTTTTGTTCGACAGTTTGGACGCTTAGGCAACGGTAGCGGTGATTTTTCCCGACCTAAAGGTTTAGCCATAGACCAAGCGGGTCATCTTTATGTGGTTGACTCTCTATTTCATAGTGTGCAGATTTTTAATAGCGAGGGTGAATTCCTCCTCAATATTGGCGGCCAAGGTCAGGCACCTGGTGAGTTTTGGTTACCCACAGGAATTTATATTTCAAGCAACAATAAAATTTATGTCGCTGACTCTCATAACCAACGCGTACAGGTTTTTAGTTATATTGAACAAAAAACATAGGAATCGTATTTATAGGACAAAGCTATATAAACGAGGGATTGGCTTTAATTAGAAGCGAAAGTTAAACATGTTGAAAACATTTCTAAACATTGTTTTTGTTTTATCATTACCGTCATTGGTTTTTGCGGGTATTGCCGATAGCAAGCACAATCTTTCAATTTCCGGCCCCGGCACTATTAAAGCAAGCGAAGAATCTCAAATCTGTCTGTTTTGTCATACCCCGCATAATGCAAACCCACGTTCACCTTTGTGGAACCGAGCAAATCCTGGAATCACTTATGCGCCCTATTCAAGCTCAACCATTCAAGCATCGCCAGGGCAACCCACCGGCTCATCTATACTATGCCTCAGTTGTCATGATGGGACGATTGCATTAGGTGAATTACTCAACCAGCAAATGCCAATTCCGTTCGAAGGCAATCAGGTTTACATGCCTTCAGGATCGTCTCGCCTTGGAACAGATTTATCCGATGATCATCCCGTATCATTTGTCTATTCAAATGCATTAGCATTGGGAAACTCAGAGTTAGCACACCCCAATGAATTGCCCCGGGAAATTAAGTTAGACGATCAACAACAGCTTCAATGTACAAGCTGTCATGACCCACATGATAATCCGTATGGAAAATTCTTAGTGATGCCGCATCGAAACGGTCAACTTTGCACGGCTTGCCATAGCCGAACTCATTGGAATAGTAGTTCACATGCGCGTTCCACCGCCACCTGGAATGGCAGTGGCGAAAACCCTTGGCCCAATGGTGAATGGAATAGTGTTGCAGAATACGCCTGCATGAATTGTCATCGTCCACATAACGCGGCTAGCGAGCAACATTTATTACATGCTGCTAATGAAGAAGCAAACTGTTTAAAATGCCATAATAGCAATGTCGCTGAAAAAAATATTGAACAAGAATTTAATAAATTCTCACACCATCCAATAACGGCCACCAACGGTGTACACGACACCGCAGAAACCCATGTTATCAAAAGTCGTCATGTCGAATGCGTTGATTGTCACAATCCTCATGTAGTGGGTTCCAGCGTTAATCAATTAGGCCTAATTGCCGGCGTTAAAGGTGTCTCGATTACAGGCGAATTGCTCAACGAAATAACTCAAGAACAGGAGCTCTGCTTTCGCTGTCATGGTGATAGCCCTAATAAACCGCCCCCGTATACACAACGACAACTGGAACAAACAAATGTGCGCTTGGAATTTAACAGTTCCAATCCCTCATATCATCCCATTGGCCAAGCGGGTGCGAACCCTAATGTTCCAAGTCTAATATCTCCATTGAATGAAGACAGTGTGATTCAATGCACTGATTGCCATAATAGTGATAATGCGACACAAGTGAATGGTCCCCATGGTTCAAGTTATTCACCCATACTCAAAGCGCAATACCTGACTCAGTTTCCCACCAGCGAAAGCCCAGCGGCTTATGCTTTATGTTATCAATGTCATGATCGCAACAGCATTCTCGGTAATCGAAGTTTTAGTCGACACTCGTTACATATCGCTGGTATGGGTGGGGATCGAATTAATGCACCCTGCAACGTCTGCCATGATCCACACGGCGTTAGTTTTACCCAAGGCAATTCGCAAAATAACAGCAAACTAATTAATTTTGATACCAATGTAGTGAGGCCCAATTCTGCAGGCATACTTCGGTTTGAATCTACCGGCACTTTCTCTGGACGATGTTATTTAATGTGTCATGGCGAAAACCACAATCCCGAGAGCTATCCAATGGGTGGTGGTGGCGGAGGTGGGCAGTAATGCAACACTTTATTTCGAGCCCGTTCTATTTTCCCTCCTCATTGAAACAACTAATACTAGGTTTTAGACAGCCTATCCTTTTTTTATTTTGTTTGAGCTTGTTTACCTACACTAATCAAACGGTGCTCGCTGACAACACTCTCTCGACAAATTCCAATCCGCATTGGAATAGCAATTATTGTCAGACCTGCCATGCTTCTACACCCACTAAAGCAAAACTTTCACTCATTCATACGAATGTCTCAACATTATGCATAACCTGTCACCAACAAAATATTACTGAAAAACATATCCACCCTATTGGCATGAAACCGGGTTCAAACATGTTGAGCAGAATGAGTGTGGCTTTTCGAGACTCCTTGGATGCTCAAGGGCAATTGGCTTGCGCCACTTGTCATGATATACCTATGCAGTGTTTGTCCAGCCGTAAAAATGAACAGGAATTGAATTCAAAATTTTTGCGTGGTGGCCCATACTATGCGCGTTCCGGCATCTGTTTTAGTTGTCATGATGAAAGTAAATATCAACGACTCAATCCCCATGATCAAATCGATGAAAATGGCACTATTAATCGGGCAAGCTGTAAGTTATGTCACCGCGATGAGCCAAATCTTGGTGAAAAATCCACTATCGATAAGTTATACTTTAGTATTGAAAATGACTTGTCGACACTCTGTACACGATGTCATCCGTGGAAACCGCATCCGGGCGCATCTTTTTCTTTTAATAAAAAGCGGCAAGCCAATCATTTACGGGTACCACCATCCGCCATGTTACAACGCATGCAAGTTCAACAAAATAAAATGGGGATTATCTTACCCCTAGATCCCACTAACGGAAAAATATTTTGTGGAACCTGCCACAACCCGCATGAAAAAGGTATATTAAAACATGCAGCGGACAAAGGCGCGGATTCAAAATACCGATTACGACACACAAAAATATGTATTAATTGCCATGATAAATAATGAGCGTAGACAAATAATCGACAAAAATGCCAACTATGGCCAGCGGTTCACTCGCTTTTGCGTGCTTGTTGTTTGTCTTATGCTGAGCAATTTCATTATGAACCAGGATGCTGTAGCGGCATTTGAAGATGATGAAGGCTGTTTAATCTGTCACAAATACCCCAATATGAAGCGTATCACTGAAGAAGGCGTGTTACGTACTTATCAAGTTGTACCCGAAATGTTTTCTAATACCGTGCATCGTGCCGTACCGTGTCGCGATTGTCATACTTATATCAAAGAACTACCCCATCGACCGGTGGAAACTGGTGTCACTTGCAATACGGAATGTCACTCAATTGTTAATCCAGCCACTGGCAAACCCTTTAGCCACAAAATAATCTATGACGCTTATAAAGACAGCATTCATGGGCGTAAAAAAATTGAAGACGGACTGGATGCGGATAAACCTTATTGCATTACCTGTCATACCAATCCGATCTACGACCCCAATGAAAAAGGACCACCCGAACATATCGTGGGCCGTTGCGTTCTCTGTCACGAAAGAAAGGCATTTGTTGAGCAATGGTATAAACACACTAGTCGTCGCATACGCGAAGTCAAACGTTCCTCGATTGAAATTGTTGCCTTATGCTCTAGTTGTCACGGCAATGAATCCTTGGTTGAACGACATGAAAAAGCCGCAAAAGCGGCTGGTAGAGATCTCGGCGAAAAATTTGGAATCGCAGTATCATCCTATCTTGAAAGTTTCCATGGCAAGCTCACCCAGTATGGATTTAAACACACGGCCAATTGCCTTGATTGCCATGCAAGCGAAGCAAACTATTACAAAAGCGTTCACGAAATAAGACCATCACGCGACCCCTTATCATCGGTCCACGAATCAAACCGTGTTCAAACTTGCCAACGCTGCCATACACTTGCCGATGAAAATTATTCACATATTGACCCCCATCCCTCTAGTGATGCGGACACTGGTTTTTTTCGCTATAAAGCCGAGCAAATATACAACTTAATCAGTATTGCCACGATTGTCAGTTTGGTTGGGCTATCACTATTTGAAACCATTGGCCGTCTTCGCGATGGCGTATCCTATCGTATTATTCGCGGCTCTTCCTGGCGCCGTCGTTCAAAGCGGGGACGAGATAGAATAATTGACACGGATCAAGGACAGGAGCAGCAGCGGAAATGAAGCTATCGTCAGAAGCGCAAGATGTATTAGATGTTTCCATGCAACAAAATAAGTTGTCAGATAGCGAACGTCAAGAAGTGGAGCAACTGATTGCTTCAATGCCCGACGATCGAGTGTTTTTATACAAGAATATTAATTCCAATCCGATTGGTGATTTATATCGTTATTCCATACATATTCGTATTCAACATATGCTCACCTTTGTTTCATTCCTTACACTGGCGTTTACTGGTTTGCCCATTCATTTTTTTGAATCTTTTTGGGCGCAACCGTTTAATTCCTTGCTTGGCGGTGTTGATGTTACGCGGGTTATTCACCGAACCATTGCGGTGATAATGATATTGACCATGATCTATCACTTGGTCACCATTATTGTCGGTAGTTGGCTTCAATACGTGATAGGTAAATTTGATATCAGACGAACCATTATTCCACTACCCAAAGATATCAAAGATTTCAAAGAAGATTTACTCTATTTTAGCGGCAAACGAGAACAGCGCCCAGAAATGGATAAATTTATGTACAAACAAAAAATCCACTATTTTGCCGCCGGGTTTGGCAATACTGTTATGGTTGTATCGGGTTCATCATTTTTATTTCCGGAAATATGGGCCAGCATTCTACCTGCCGGTTCCGCAAGTTATTTTCAGGAATTAATGCGTTTATCTCATCCACATGAGGCCTTGCTCGCATTGATTGTTATTGCGTTCTGGCATTGGTATAACGTACATCTAGCGCCGGGTCGTTTTCCCATGCAATGGACATTTCTCACAGGAAAAATTACCCGCGAACATCAAATTGAAGAACATTTTCTTGAGTATTTAAGGAATCTTGTTGAAACACCTGAGGAACGAGTATTTCTCCGCGAGACATTAGCAACACTCGAATCCTATAGCAAAGACATCAAAGCCAAACCAAGTGTGCAAAACTTATGATTAAGTCCATGACAAAAATGCAAAAAACCATTGCTTATAGCTCACTCGCTTTTATTCTATTTTGGGTTGTATTTTTACTCTTTACTATTTGGCTTCTATTAGGAGACAAACATTAGGAATTTTTATGCTGACAACAACCGCTAATGTAGTCATCATTGTCATTGCCGTATTGTTATTCTTTGCATTAGGGATAGCGATCATGGTGATCATGGATCACAAAGCAAAAATACCTGGAGATTTCACTCAGGACTTCACCACGATTAGTGGTATGCGCCGTGATCACCCGGTGATTGCCTTTTTAACCACTGCCATTCTGCTCAGCATCATATTGACTTTATTAGCCATCATCGTGGTAACTGTTGTTTCCGAATTTGATTTATTTCACGCCAATGAAACACCTACGATTATCGACAAACTAAAAGCCGAACGAACTGACGAACGCCTGCGACATTTTCATAATATCTCACCCACGCAGATTCGAGAAGATGGCAAACAGACGGTATGTTTTTTCTGTCATGGACTTTATCCACATTCCAAAGAACCCATGATTAGAACATTAATGAATATGCACACACAATTTATTGGTTGCATGACATGCCATGTTGACGAGAAAAAAATTCCCGAAAAGAATTTGAAATTTGCTTGGTTAAACTATAGTGGATTTACCGTCACCGGAAAACCGTTTGGACTTCACACCGACGACACCACTGGAAGTCTTGCCGCAACCGATGATTATTACTCCAAGATCGTCCCCTATCGCCAATCAATCAGTGAAAATAATTTACTCGAACTGACGCAACTTAATGCAGAAGTTGAAGAATTTGTTAGCATTCGCGCTTCCTTATCAGATCAGGATAAAGCCGCAATTAAGAGTCGTTTCCATAAATACGTTAAACCCAAGGGACGGTTTTGTGCAAAATGTCATACGTCTGAGAAGCAAGCTTATTTATCATTTGAGGAACTTGGGTTCTCCAAACGGAGAATTCAAGCCTTGACCAATATGAATATTATTGGACTCATAGAAAAATATGAAACCTTTTATATGCCAAATATTTTGAAAGGCAAACATGACAGTGACTCTCAACAAAAGTCACTGCCGAATAAAAAGCAATTAGATGATGCAAACACAATGCAAAACAATCCCACGCAATGGTGGGAGAAAACCTTTGATAAACGCTAGTGACAGCACTGACAAATGCCAAATACCATTTAGCAATGTTTGTGCTTTATTAATCGTCTTGAGTTTTTCGATTTTTAGCTTATTCAGCAATGTGCATGCCGCTCAAGTGTCGCATCTATTCGATATAACAAGTG
>JAOUJM010000364.1 GCA_029883265.1 Gammaproteobacteria bacterium | reverse complement strand
GAATATTGAACTCATATTGTTTTACGCCTTTTCCGCCGTTTTAGTCATGGCCTCAATTATGGTCATCACCATTCGTAAACCGGTTCATGCGGCTTTGTTTTTAGTGCTGGCGTTTTTTACCTGCGCTGGGCTATGGATTTTATTAGAAGCCGAATTCCTCGCCATAACGCTCGTGTTAGTTTATGTCGGTGCGGTTATGGTGTTATTCCTGTTTGTAGTGATGATGCTGGATATTAAAATTGATCCGCTCAAAGAAGGTTTCACAAAATATGCGCCGGTTGGGCTTATGATTGCCGGTGTGCTAGTGGTTGAAATCGCCATGATTGTTGGGCCGGAACGTTTTGGTTTGCACATGGTGGCCGATCCGGTGGGGCATGCAGCCGATTACAGCAACACCAAAGAATTGGGACGCTTAATTTACACCACTTATGTTTATCCATTCGAGATTGCAGCGGTTATCTTAGTGGTAGCGATTATTGCTGCTATTGCCTTGACTCATCGCACCAAGCGTCAAAGCAAATATATTTCACCGGAAGCACAAGTAGCCGTGCAGCCTAAAGATCGTATGCGGATTGTGAAAATGGCCGCTGATAAAGACAAACATCAGAACCGGTCGTGAGGATAAACCAATGATACCTTTATCTCATTTTTTAATTCTCGCAGCGATTCTATTTTGTATTAGTGTGGCGGGGATATTTCTAAATCGTAAAAACGTGATTATTTTACTCATGGCCATCGAATTGATGTTGTTATCCGTGAATATCAATTTCGTCGCATTCTCGCATTATTTAGGTGACACCGCCGGCCAAGTATTTGTCTTTTTTATTCTCACGGTTGCGGCGGCAGAGGCGGCCATCGGTTTAGCCATCTTAGTGGTATTATTCAGAAACCGACGCACGATTAATGTTGAAAACATGGATAGCTTGAAAGGGTAGTGGCAAGCAATATGGAATCAATATATTTAACAATTGCTTTAGCACCGCTGATCGGCGCAATCATCGCAGGTTTGTTTGGTAAACAAATCGGACGAGCAGGCGCACACTCGGTGACGATTCTGGGTGTCGCTATTTCCTGCGCATTATCATTTTATGTATTCAAAGACTTGGTATTTGACGGTGGCGCTATTTTTAATGGCGCGGTTTACACTTGGGCCGTCAGTGATGGGATTCGTTTTGAAGTCGGCTTCTTGATTGATAATCTCACGGCAATGATGATGGTTGTTGTCACCTTTGTTTCACTCATGGTGCACATTTACACCATCGGCTACATGGCCGATGATGACGGTTATCAGCGTTTCTTTAGCTATATTTCCCTGTTCACCTTTTCCATGTTGATGTTGGTCATGGCCAATAACTTCATGCAATTATTTTTCGGTTGGGAAGCCGTCGGTTTAGTCTCGTATTTATTAATCGGTTTCTGGTTCAAAAAAGAAACTGCAATTTACGCGAATCTCAAAGCCTTCCTGGTTAACCGCGTCGGTGATTTTGGTTTTATTCTCGGCATCGCTTTGGTATTGATGTATTTCAACAGTCTTGATTACCGCGATGTATTTAGTGCCTCCGGTCATATGGCCAATGTTACGATTCAAGTGATTCCCGGTGTGGACTGGTCATTAATGACCGTGATTTGTATTTTATTATTCATCGGCGCTATGGGTAAATCAGCACAAGTGCCGTTACATGTGTGGCTACCCGATTCTATGGAAGGCCCGACACCTATATCTGCATTGATTCATGCCGCAACCATGGTTACCGCAGGTGTGTTCATGGTGGCGCGCATGTCACCACTATATGAAATGTCAGAAACCGCTTTAAGTTTTGTTATGATTATTGGCGCCGTCACCGCTTTGTTCATGGGTTTCCTCGGCATTATTCAAAACGACATCAAACGGGTTGTGGCGTATTCCACGCTGTCACAATTAGGTTATATGGTTGTTGGTTTAGGTGCGTCGGCGTATGCTGCCGGTATTTTTCATTTAATGACACATGCGTTTTTCAAAGCCTTATTATTCTTGGCCGCAGGTTCAGTCATTATCGCCATGCACCATGAGCAAGATATTCGTAAAATGGGCGGGCTGCGAAAATACATGCCCATCACTTATATTACGTCCTTAATAGGTTCATTGGCGCTGATTGGTTTCCCTGGTTTCTCCGGTTTCTTTTCTAAAGACTCAATTATTGAAGCCGTGCATGCGTCGGATATTACCGGTTCAGGTTTCGCTTATTTTGCCGTGCTCGCGGGTGTGTTTATCACGGCCTTGTATAGCTTCCGCATGTTTTTTATTGTGTTCCATGGCAAAGAGCGTATGGACGCACATACCAAATCCCATTTGCACGAATCACCACTCGTGGTTACCTTGCCGCTCATACTTCTGGCCATCCCATCGGTGGTGATCGGCTATATGACCATCGGTTCCATGTTATTCGGTGATTTCTTCAAAGATTCAATTACTGTCTTCAGCCAACACGATGTGCTCGGCAAAGTCGGTGAAGGTTTTGACGGTGCATTGGGCTTTATCACGCATGGCGTCATGGGACCTGCCTTTTGGTTAGCCATGGCTGGTGTAGCGACTGCTTATTATATTTTCATGATGAAACCGGAAATAGCGGACAACATTAAACAACGTTTCCATTTCATCTACGACTTGTTGGATAACAAATATTACGCAGACGATTTTAATGACAAAGTTTTTGCCTCCGGTAGTCGTGGGGTGGGTAAATTACTTTGGAAAGTGGGCGACGAGAACATAATCGACGGCATGGTGGTCAATGGCTCCGCTAAAACCGTGGGTTGGGTGTCTGGAATTATTCGTCACATGCAAACAGGCTACTTATACACTTACGCATTTGTCATGATTTTTGGCTTATGCGGGTTATTAAGTTATTTACTTTTTGGATAACAGATCCAGGGATTCGCTGAATGTTTTCTGATTTACCACTATTGAGTATTTTAATTTATCTACCCATCATCGGTGGTGCACTGGTGTTGGCCACTGGGGTAAATAAAAACTCGCCCATGATGCGCTGGATCGCATTATTCTTTGCGTTATTAACGTTCTGGTTATCAATTCCATTGTTTACCAGTTTCGATCGCACCACGGCGGCTATGCAATTTGTTGAGCGTGTGCCTTGGATAGATAGTTTTAATATTTGGTATCACCTCGGTGTCGATGGCATCTCCATGCCGCTCATTTTATTAACCACCTTGTCCACCGTGGTTGTCATTATTTCCGCATGGGAAGTGATTCAAGAAAAAGCCGCTCAATACATGGCTTGCTTCCTCATCATGGAAGGCTTGATGATCGGTGTGTTTGCCGCACTGGATTCAATTTTATTTTATGTGTTCTGGGAAGCCATGTTGATTCCCATGTTCTTAATCATTGGTATGTGGGGCGGACCTAATCGCGTTTACGCAACCATTAAGTTCTTCTTGTATACCTTCCTCGGTTCTGTATTCATGTTGATCGCTTTGATCTACATGTATATTCAATCGGGCAAATTCGGCATTCTGGATTTCCACACCTTAGGTTTAAGCCAAAGCGAGCAAGCATTAATTTTCTTTGCATTCTTGATTGCCTTCGCCGTGAAAGTACCCATGTGGCCGGTACACACCTGGTTACCCGATGCACACGTGGAAGCACCTACCGGTGGTTCCGTGATCCTAGCGGCAATCATGTTGAAAATGGGTGGTTATGGTTTCTTACGTTTTAGTTTACCCATCACGCCCGGTGCGAGTAATGATTTTGATTGGTTA
>JAOUJM010000363.1 GCA_029883265.1 Gammaproteobacteria bacterium | reverse complement strand
TAACCCATTCTCCATGCACCCACTTTTCAAAGTCTTCATCCGTTTCACACTCCGGTAATCGCGTCAGCACATCCACCAAATGCTCATACGGGTTGATCTCGTAAATTCTTGAGGGTTGTTGTCCAATAGTACGAAAACGTTCGCTAAGGATCACACCACGTGTAAAGAAAACGGGCGTTTTTTAAACTTTATTTTTTTCCTAATTATGCATTTTTCTGCTTA
Source organism: Gammaproteobacteria bacterium (assembly GCA_029883265.1). Lineage (GTDB taxonomy): Bacteria > Pseudomonadota > Gammaproteobacteria > S012-40 > S012-40 > JAOUJM01. The sequence goes on along the minus strand of JAOUJM010000363.1, from coordinate 3,547 downwards.
TATTCTGGTAAGCGTCCAGTTCTCAGCAGGGCAGCTTAAACGACGCCTACCACTAATGAGAATTGTCTGCACTTTAGTGTGTGGGAATCCCCTTCGTTCACGTGGGGGAGGATGTCAAAATTGCAATCAAAGCGATTCACGAGTTTTTAAGACCAACTGTACTTGCCGAAGTATTCACACCTTGTTTCATCTGTTTTTCTTAATGCATCCTACCTGGAAAATGTGGCTCGAATCCCGGCCAAGCCTCGTTTTAAAATAGGTATTTTGATGAACGATACTGCCAACTAAGCGAGGAAGGTCAGACCTAATTACTGCGACAGTGTCGCATTAATTACTTTGATAGGAACGATTAGAAATGCCAACTTATTCCTCTTTTGCTCGATTAAGTCATTGAATGGTTATAATAAAGTATAAATATGGTCAACTAATGTGATTTTCGATGTGTATATAATTAAAAAATCAATAATTTTCAATATTAGCTCAAACCTCCGACATTTTTGACAATATGCCTAATCTTCATACTTGCAGTATGTCTCATATGGTACTATTATTATAATACTGTCCCATATGAGACGATCAAAACTGAGGACCTACCGATGCAACGAGAAAGCGGTAAATCAGCCATAGATCTACAAAAAGTAGCCGGCCCAACACTGCGGACCCTATTTAATATCTTCAAGGAATGGGGGTTAACGGATCGCCAAGTACGAACCCTGCTTGGTGATATTCCGCGGCAAACCTTCCACCGCTGGAAACAGGATCCCAATAAAGCCCGAATTTCTTATGACACACTAGAGCGTGCATCTTATTTATTCGGTATCTATAAAGCGCTTCAAATATTATTGCCTAACATCAGCGCATCCAGTGGCTGGTTTTATCGTGAAAATACTGCGCCGCCATTTGGTGGACGCCCCCCGATTGAACGCATGATGGCGGGTAATGTGGCAGATTTATACGATGTTCGCCAGTTTTTAGATGCCGCTCGGGGAGTCTCGGTGTAATGCCACTGCCGCTTCGCGCTGTTGAGTGGACGAAAACTTATCGAATTGTTCCCAGTGTTTACCCACCAGTTAATTTATTTGATCGCGTGGCCGATCTGAACGATCTCGATGCCGTCATTGCAGTTGAAGGGCTCACCAATAATCGCTTGCGTGACGAAATCGGGGAAATTGCGTTGGTGCCTAAAGAAGATCGTGTATCGGGTGCGGGTACAGGACCGATCATGGCAGCCTTCACCCACATCAATCGCTATGGTAGTCGATTTAGCGACGGGAGTTATGGCGTATACTATACCGCAGATAGTGTTACAACCGCGATTATGGAAACCAAATACCATCGCGAACGCTTTTTTCGTTACTCCAATGAACCCGCCATTCATGTACATATGCGTTTGTACATTTCCGCATTCAACAATGAATTACATGATTTGCGCGGATTAAAACAAGATTATCCTGCCGTTTACCATATAAGTGATTATACCCACTCACAACCATTAGGTCGCAAGCTGCGTTCAAATGATTCACTCGGCATTGTGTATGAGAGTATTCGACATGAAAGCGGTTATTGTGCGGCCATTTTTAAACCTCGTGTATTGAAACCTGTTATTCAAGGGGCTCATTACACCTATTGCTGGGATGGCAACGCCATCCGTCATATTTTTGAAGTCGGTGGAAACAAGATTGAACTCCCAGGTGAAAGTAAACATGAGTTTAGTTAGCTAACCCAGTGGAGATCGCAATTAACATTCAATCATTGTGAAGGTGACCAGTCAGCAGCCGCCTATGCCAGAGAACACCAGATCGATTCTCATGCACTGTATCGTTGGCGATCATTCTTGAGCAAGCAAGGCTCACTCGAATCAAAAGCAATGCCTGTTAGTTTTGCTCAAGTCAAAGTGACTCAGTCCTCAATGTCAGGCCGTCAATTAAAATTCACTCTTGTATTCTCCAATAGCTGATCAACGGGATACAATAAAACACGTTCTTCGCCCCAGTAACAAAATTAAGCGGATTTACCTCTGTCGCGAGTTCATTGACATGCGTAAGTCGACTAATGGTCTCTCGGTTTTGGTTGAATCGGTTTTGCAGCTTGGTCCGTTTAGCCATCATTTGTTTGTGTTTTGCAAAAACAAACGTGACAAGATCAAAATGCTGATCTGGGAACGTAATGGTTTTGTGCTCTGGCATAACCGTTTAGAAAAACAACGCTTTAAATGGCCCAAGACATTGGACTCCGATGTCATTGAACTCGACGTGCAATCCATCAACTGGTTGCTTGATGGATTAGACTTGTTAAAAATGCAACCGCATCAGTCAATGCATTTTACAACCGTATTATAATTCATTGCATGAAACACGCACCGATGACTTGCCCAATGATATTGAAGCACTGAAAACGATTATTCGTAGCCAGTAATCGCGTGAGTCACATTTACAAAATCAAATCGTCCAATTACTTGAACAAATCCGACTCGCACGATATCAGCGCTTTGGTAATCAAAGTGAAAAATCATCACCCGATCAACTAGGTTTATTCAACGAGGCTGAAACTGATCAAGTAGAAGTAGAAACTCTGGAGAACTCGGTAACTCAGTACAAAAGTGAGCGGTAATTGTAAGATGTAAGGCCTCGTATCTTAACACCATCACTGAGTTATCTGATGCGGGATTCCCGCGAATACATTTCTTGCTAATCGGGGCATACGCTAATATTAAAACTTGGTAGGAAAGAATTAAAGGGTAGCGCCCCACTGCTGTCCCATAAACTAAGGAAAAATAAAAGGCCCGGATCTTCAAAGTGATATAATGGATTTGCAGAAGACACTATACACAAAGGAAATCCGAGCCATGAGTCATCATAATACTATTATTGGACAAGTAATGAAATTAATACCGAGACAAGGCTCACCCCATGAAATGTAGTGGGTGTGAATTTGAGACCTTAGCAAAACAGCATCACGTTGGCCGTAGTTTGCGCAAAACGAGTCGATGGTCTCAGTTTGTGTCTTTGAGCATGGGCCAATTATCGGGTCGGAAAAGTTTACGCGACATCACGAGTAATCTGGATTCACAACAGCACAAGCTGTATCACTTGGGTGCGAAATCGATTGCACGTAGCAGTTTGGCACGACTCAATGAACAGCAGCCGCACACGCTCTATGAAGCGCTGTTTAATAAACTATATTTACGTTGTCAGCCAGTGAAACCACGCCATCGGTTTCGTTTCAAAAATCCTTTGTTATCACTCGACACCACCCTCGTTGACTTGTCACTGAAAATATTTCCTTGGTCGGATTACAATCGAAAGCGTGGAGCCATGAAGGTGCATGTTGGGCTCGACCATCGCGGCCTGATTCCCGCGTTTGCAACCATCACCGACAGTAAACAATCGGATATTTCATTTGCACGAACACTCGAGTTACCCAAGGGAAGTATTGTGGTGTGTGACAAAGGCTATACCGACTATGAATGGTACAAAAAGCTAGAAAACAAGGGTGTTTTTGTCGTTACACGCCTAAGACAAAACCAAATCTATCAGATAAAACAGCG
>JAOUJM010000362.1 GCA_029883265.1 Gammaproteobacteria bacterium | reverse complement strand
TCAAGCATCGCCCGGATTGCTTGAATACAAGATTTACCATTTGTCGAAGCTGGCATTAGACGAGTAGTCTGTTGACTGTGTCGTTTTGCGGTTTATAAAAATCCATTCCTATGATCAAGCAACTCGCTGCACTAAGCTTTAAAATGGTGTAGGTCTAATAGATTTCAAACCTCGCATGAGATTTAAGTTTTATTTTTAGCACCCATAAACCATGACAAAAACTTCGCACACGGCGCATAGTTGAATATTTTTCACCTCAGGGAATGACAGGAATGCGATGAAAATAGTTATTGATAGTATAAGTAGTCCAAGCTTTTTTTAGACTAAAAATACATGAGTGTTTTAGTCTATTGTTTTTATGAAAGAACAATGCTCCCAAGTCAACAATCTTAATAGTTTTACGCAGGTATTTTTATAAGATCCATTTATCATGCATCATAAAATGTTAGTTTAGGTTATGCGCGCTGACGCCTATAATTATTAGTAAGAGGATTATGTATTGACAGAGAAGCATTAAATAAAATTGATACTTTGTCTAAATCCAATATCACCGTTTTAACGGTAACTTTCTAAGCGAGGTAATCACCATGAATGTCTCAGACAACACCAAAGCCTACTTATTCTTAGCCGCGTTTTTCTTAGGTTTGCCTATGATTTATTTGGCCCCTACCATTCTTAATGCGCTGACTGATATTGGTATCAAAATGTTTGGCGGCTAAAACCAAACGCCTTAAACACTTTTAGTTTTCAGAATGGCACCGGCTATACCCCCCACACCTCTTTAGCCGGTGCTAATTCCTCCGCTCTTTTCACTTCATTCATCTGACACTCAAAACTTTTTTTGCTAGCCACTTTATTGATGCCTGATTTAACTCAGGCATATGCAAATCTAATCCGCATTTAACAAATCTATTTTACTTAACACTTAAAAGCACAACTTGGTCTAGACTCAATGGAGTTAATTTCGATACAGCTCTTGCAACACGTTTTTATTTTTGTTGCATGCGAGCGACATAGCCAATAAACAAACAATGTATTTTTTTCAAAAAGCCGTGTGTTCTAAATTGTACGAATTGAAACTAGGCTTGCGTTCAGGAGTTGCTGATTTTTTTATTTAAAAAACAGCGTCAGTTGACCAACACCTATACTAGTGCTGGCAAAGGCGAAAAAGTGTGGTTAATAAAAAAAGTGGTGGGTCGTGTAGGGATCGAACCTACGACCCGCGGATTAAGAGTCCGCTGCTCTACCGACTGAGCTAACGACCCACAGGGGTGGAAGTAAAGCATAATTTTTGCTTGCTTGACAACCTATTACTTGCCTTATTATTGATGCTTTGTTTGCTTTTTTTTACAAGCACCTGATTCGAAATTCTTTTCATGCCAGACTACGATTTTGCTGTGACCTAAAAACGATGTGAACTCATTTAACCGGCTGCTTTTTCCTCGGGATTGCGGATATAGGACCAGCATAAAATGGCGGCCATCAAGGCCAGAATTGATGCAGAAAGATAGACCCAAGTGGAACCCATACTATTCCATAAATAACCGGCATATAAAGCACCAAACGCACCCCCGGCTCCAAAACTTAAGCTAGAGTACAGGGCTTGCCCCCGGCCTTGCAAACGACCGGGAAAGTGGTGGTAAATCAGATGAATGGCGACCGCATGGAATACGCCAAAACTGGCGGCATGTAATAATTGCGCAAAGAAAATAACCAGATGTGAATCCACTTGCGTTGCTGTTAAATACCAGCGCAAGGCTGTTAATAGTAGTGCGATTAATAACAAAAAACGTGCACCAAATCTAGGCAACCAATTTTGCATAAACATGAAAATTACAATTTCCGCAATCACGCCCAAGGCCCATAATTGCCCGATTAAAGAACGTGAGTAACCGTGTTGTTCAAGATAAATTGAGAAAAAAGCATAATACGGTCCGTGGCTGGCTTGCAGCAAAAAACAACCGATGAACAATGCAATAACCGTTGGTTTTTTGAAAACCTCGGTGAGTTTTTCAACGGGCCGAGCATCGGTTTTATATGCGCGATCCGGGGTTAATAAACTGCTTATCCAAATACCGGCTAACAACACAACAATGATGACGGGTAATAAGCCTGCCCCATGTTGCTCTAACACCGCACCTAGTAGACCCACGCTGATGACAAATCCAATCGAGCCCCATAAACGAATATTGCTATAGCGATGAATCTGTTTATCGAGGTGGCTTAAGGTAACGGCTTCAAATTGTGGCAGGGTTGCGTTCCAGAAAAAACTATAAGCCAACATGATTGCCATCATCCAGCCATAACTGTTTTGCCAGAATACTAAGGAAAAAATAAGTACCGAAAACAAGGAAGCGCTGCGAATAATATTAATTCGTTGCCCGGTGTGATCGGCGATCCAACCCCAAATATTGGGTGCAACAATCTTTGTTGCTGTTATCACCGCCACAATCTCGCCGATTTCTCGAATGGAATAATCCAGGCTTTGTAAATACAAACCCCAATACGGCACGATGGCGCCAAGACTGGCAAAATAGAATAAATAGAATCCTGATAAACGCCAGTATAAGCTATTGGACACAGGCTTAGTCGTGTTTGCCAGGTATCGTCGTTGGTGGTGTTACATGACTATTTTGACCCCGTTGCCGCAAGTAATGATCGCATAACACCATGGCTAACATGGCTTCAGCAATCGGTGTGGCACGAATGCCAACACAAGGATCATGACGACCTTCGGTAACCACTTCGACGGCTTCACCGCTTTGATTTACTGATTCAACTGGTAAGCGCAAACTGGACGTAGGCTTTAAGGCCATGCTCACCACAACATCCTGACCACTGGAAATTCCACCTAAAATTCCACCGGCATGATTTGATTCAAAACCTTGAGGCGTCATAGGATCACGATGATCTGTGCCTTTTTGTTCGACCACAGCAAAACCGTCACCGATTTCCACGCCTTTAACAGCATTAATGCTCATCATGGCATGGGCGATTTCTGCATCCAGACGATCAAAAATCGGTTCGCCTAATCCTGCGGGTACGCCCGTGGCAACCACGTTAACACGCGCACCGATGGAATTGCCTTCTTTGCGCAAGGCATCCATGTAGTTTTCTAGCTCAGGCAATTGTGCCGCGTTAGGAAAAAAGAAAGCATTGCTTTCCACATCCTCCCATACAAAGCGATCGGGTTTGATCGGACCGAGTTGCGCGAGATAACCACGGATTTCGATGCCTAAGGTTTTCAGATATTTTTTCGCAACTGCCCCTGCGGCTACACGAATCGCGGTTTCCCTTGCAGAGGATCGACCACCACCTCGATAATCTCGTACGCCATATTTTTGCTCGTAAGTATAATCCGCGTGGCCGGGACGATAGCGATCAAGAATATTGGAATAATCTTTAGAACGTTGGTCGGTGTTTTCAATAATTAAACCGATGGGGGTTCCGGTGGTTTTACCTTCAAAAACGCCCGAAAGAATAATTACTTTGTCTGATTCGCGACGCTGAGTGGTATGACGCGACTTGCCCGGTTTGCGCCGATCCAAATCCACTTGCAGGTCTTCCTCGCTTAGCGCTAGACCTGGTGGGCAACCGTCAACAATGCCTCCAATCGCAGGGCCATGGCTTTCGCCAAATGTGGTGACTGTGAATAAACGACCAAAGCTATTACCTGACATAGTGCATTCCCGAGCTGACCAAACCACTCATTATACGGAGATTTGTATGAATTTTCACGAATAGCTTAGTGGGCTATGGGGCTATTTACGCC
>JAOUJM010000002.1 GCA_029883265.1 Gammaproteobacteria bacterium | reverse complement strand
TTTCCCGCCGAATAGTTGCAGGAATACATAACCTACAATTAGAAACTAAAATTGTGACATCGGCTTGGTTTATTTGTTAGAGTTCATCTGTTATTAACACATGGCTTCTTCTAAAAACATAATATCCACAACCAGCACTAAGGAGAAAAATAGTTTGTATGCAGGCAGTCAGCAACTAGAGATATTCGACCAAAGCAATCAACTGTCGTTCAAGGTTTTGCTGCGTTACCCAAGCGAAACAGTTTCATCAAACATAATGTTTGGCCCTTATAGCTTTGATGTTAGCCCTGAAGCAGTAATCGCTGCTGGAACATTCCCCCTCATCGTCATATCTCATGGAACCGGCGGTTCGCATCTTTTGTATAGAAGCATCGCTTTGTATTTATCAAAAAAAGGTTATGTGGCTGCACAAATCGAACATCCAGGCAATAACCGTAACAATAATGAACTCGAAGGCACACTTCGAAATTTAGAATATCGCCCAAAACATATTAGTTTAACCCTTGATGCCATTCGCCATCACAAGCCATTCAAATCTCAAGTACAAACCAATAACGTCGCTATCATCGGCCAATCCATCGGTGGTTATACAGCTCTCGCCATCTCAGGAGGCATTGCTTGGAGCAAAGATGCACAAAAAGTGAATACTGAACCTGACCCACGAGTTAAAGCGATGGTTTTACTTGCACTAGCGGCTGGATTTTTTCAAGCACCACGAGCTTTAAGCACTGCGGATATTCCTATCTTATTAAATGAGCGCGGAACATGATCCATACACCCCAAGCTGGAATGCGGATGTCATCATCAGTGGTGTCTCGGATAAAACAAAAATCGATCATCAAGTGATAAAAAATGCAGGCCATTTTTCATTTCTTAGCCCATTCCCGCCTCAACTGAACAAACCGTTGTTCCTACCTGCAAGCGATCCAGCAGGGTTTGATCGCGAAGCGTTTCACCAACAACTACCAAAAACCATACATCAATTTCTATTAAAAACCTGATGCTAGTTCATTAAAAGTGTATTTTTTTAAGTATAAACCAGAGAACAAACAAGAACTGTTATCGATTGCTTTTTTAGTGTTCTCGCGTTGCACGGAAAGTCACAGCCGGATAACGCTCTTTGGCAAGTTCCAGATTCACACGAGTTGGTGCGATATAGGTTAAATCGCCCCCACCATCAATGGCTAAATTATCCGCAGCCTTGCGTTTAAATTCTTCGAATTTTTTATCATCATCACATTCCACCCAACGTGCAGTGGCGACGTTAACGGGTTCAAAACGACAATCAACTTTGTACTCGGTTTTTAGGCGTTCTGCGACCACATCAAATTGCAAAATACCCACTGCGCCAAGAATCAAATCATTATTGTTCAGCGGTTTGAATAATTGCGTCGCGCCTTCTTCACTGAGTTGTTCAAGCCCTTTAATTAAAGCTTTAGTTTTAAGCGGGTCGCGTAATTGTGCACGGCGAAAAAGTTCTGGTGCAAAATGAGGTATACCGGTGAATTTCAAATCTTCGCCTAAGGTAAAGGTATCACCGATTTGAATAGTGCCATGATTATGCAAACCGATAATATCACCGGGATAGGCTTCTTCCACATGATCTCGCTCTTGTGCCATAAAAGTAATAGCATTGCTAATCAATACATCTTTACCAATACGTACGTGTCGAATCTTTTTACCTTTTTGATATTTCCCGGAACATACTCGCAAAAATGCCACACGGTCACGATGCGCCGGGTCCATATTGGCTTGGATTTTAAACACAAAACCAGAAAAATTTTCTTCATCAGGTTTTACAATGCGTGTCTTGGTTTCACGTTGCAACGGTGCAGGTGCAAATTGAGCCAACGCATCGAGCAATTCTTTAATTCCAAAATTGTTAATCGCCGAACCAAAATAAACTGGCGTCAGTTTTCCTTCTAAATATAATTGCAAATCAAATTCATGACTCGCCCCGCGCACTAATTCAATTTCATCTTTTAATTCTGCAACTACGGATTCGCCAACAAGTTCAGCCAAACGTGGATTATCCAAGCCTTGAATAGTTTCACCTTCTTGAATTTTGCCGCCATGGGTGGCACTAAAAATATGCACACAATCATTATAAAGATGATACACACCTTTAAATCGTTTACCCATACCAATCGGCCAAGTCATGGGGGCGCACTGAATTTTTAATATTGCTTCTACTTCATCGAGTAGCTCAATTGGCTCCCGACCTTCGCGATCCAGCTTGTTTATAAACGTCAGAATTGGTGTATCACGCAAACGACACACTTCCATTAATTTAATAGTGCGATCCTCAACCCCTTTGGCGACGTCAATCACCATCATAGCTGAATCCACGGCTGTTAGGGTGCGATAGGTATCTTCAGAAAAATCCTCATGGCCTGGGGTATCGAGTAAATTAATAATCTTATCGCCATACGGAAACTGCATTACCGAGGATGTCACGGAAATACCGCGTTGTTTTTCCATTTCCATCCAATCAGAGGTCGCATGTCGAGCAGCCTTGCGGCCTTTAACCGTACCGGCTAACTGAATCGCTCCACCGAATAATAGTAATTTCTCTGTAACCGTGGTTTTACCGGCATCCGGATGCGAGATAATCGCGAATGTTCGCCGACGATTGATTTGTGGTTGTAAGTCAGACATAAGACCCTTAAAACTCGATTTCTGGGGCACGCATTGTAACAAATTCGGCGACCAAAAAGCGCATATTTCCAATAAAATATAAGGTGATGATGATTTAGATTAAGCTGTGCCCCCTGATTTAGAGGCACAGCGAGAACGAGAGACATTAATCATCTTTTTGCAGAATCAGCTCACCACAAGCAACGGGGAGGCTCGGTATGTATTCGCCATTGACGCTCATCCCATGCAACACTACAGTCAGTTTTTCGAGCTCGGGCATGGAACTCAAGTCCACAGTGAATTTGGCTTCATAATCCAGGTCACTATTCACATCCACCAGATTAAAAGGCACTAAGGGCAAGATTATCGGCCCGAAAACTGAACCCGCTTCAGTAATTGTAATGATGCCATCCCCATCGACATCCGAACTAAGATCCGGACACTTTGAATCCCTATCCATTCCTGAGAAACCGTGGATGTGCTGCGGGTGAGGCTTTCCCGACTCCAAACCACGGGCTTTGATCTCAATTTCTAATTTTCTATTTTCCACTTCAACTTCCACATTCGCATGAACATTTGAGTTGTTAATTGGCATTAAATGGGCTTTGTATTCTGAGTCCTGTTCATCATTAGCAAATCCAGGCGTCGCAACAAAACTGACAAGAGAAAATAAAAACAAACTTTTTTTTATCATGTGAAAACTCCTTGTTTAATTCAACTAGTTTTCACCCGGGTGATACTCCATTAACAAAATCCTTTCACTTTTATTCCAAACTATAAGATGACCTGAGATTTATTTAGGAGTTCTGAGTTAAAACAAAGCAAAGGAGAATTTAGAGACCACTTTTATAAAATAAGGCATTTTCCAATCAAATCTTTATAATTCCTTAGCCAAAATCAACGCATCTTCGCGGCCTTTTTTAGCGGGATAGTAGTTCTTGCGTACGCCTACTTCATCAAAACCAGCATCACGATATAAGGCAATCGCTTTTTGATTCGAGGGTCGCACTTCGAGAAAAATGGATTGTGCTTTTCGCTCAATAGCGATCTGCATTAAGTGTTTCAGCATTTGCCGGCCATAGCCTTGCCGTTGGTTTTCCGGTGCCACACAAAGATTGAATATATGAGCCTCACCTGCAGCCACCGACATTATGCCATAGGCCACGATTTGTTGATCGACTTGCAATAATCGGGAAACATAACCTACGCGCAAACAATCGGAAAAAATACCGGCTGACCATGGCGTCAGATGGGCTTGTTGTTCAATAAGGACTATCTGAGGTAAATCCGTTTCTAGCATTTGACGCCAGATAGGCTGATCCTGGATTACTGCACTCATTATTTTACCAGTTGCTGTCTCGCCAATTTCAAATCGTCCCAAGCTTTACGTTTTTCTAAAGGAGATCGCAATAAATAGGCCGGATGATAAGTCACAACCAAGGGGATTTGTTGAGCTGAATATGAATGGACTTTGCCACGCAAACGCCCCACTGCTTCCTGGGAACCCAGTAAGTTTTGTGCGGATATACGGCCTACGGAAAGAATAACTTTCGGCTGAATAAGTTGTATTTGCTGTTGCAAAAATGACTGGCAGGCCACCACTTCGTTTGGACGTGGGTCACGATTATTCGGTGGACGGCATTTTAAAATATTGGCGATGAATACGCTCTCCCGTTTCAAACCAATCGCCATTAACATTTCATTGAGCAACTGGCCGGCTTTTCCAACAAATGGCTCACCTTGCCTGTCCTCGTCTGCGCCCGGTGCTTCCCCAATAATCAAACAATCAGCTTTTTGATTACCAACGCCAAATACGGTTTGAATTCTCGATTCCGCTAGGTCACATGCGTGGCATTGTTTCACCTGATAGCGCAAGCTATCCCAATTTAGCGCCGCTGCCGGTGCAACCACAGCGGGGACACTTGGCTCGGCAGGCATAAATGCATCGCGATCATCATTGACCTGCTCTACTGCTTGTGGCTGTTGCATCGCCGGAGGCGATTCAAATTCAACCTCAAAACTGTCAGCCGTTTTGAGATGGGGCAATCGTGCTTCCCATTGGGTAATTTCCAGGGCATTTAAATAAGCTTGGCGCTTGGTTTCGTCCACTATTTTGCTTCTTTGCTTTGTGAAAACGCCTATTCTGCCGAACTTCCCGATAATGTCAAAAATCATTGCAAAAAATACTTAAGTTATTGTTTTAATATAACTTAAGAGCAATGCTCGCTGCAAAATAATGTTGTTTTCGTGGCTTGAAATGATCCATGGCTAATGAAAAATGCAAATATTTATTATTATAAGCCAAGGCCAATGCCTTGCTTCGACTTAGGTACAACAAACTCAGACGCTGTTTGGGCGATAATCTAACAAAACCCAGCGATGGATGAATCACGCCCTGATAGACAAAAAACTCTGCCTGCAGCCCAATGGGTTTTAGTGGGTTTAGCAACAAACCTAATTTTTGCCGACTCACCAAGGCCTGGCGAAAATTTTCCGTAGTTTCACGCCCGGACAACACGGGTAAAAACCGAACGTAACCATTTTCATCATAGGTTTTGGTATCTGAATTGGCTTGAGCTTGGGTCCGTGGTGTATTTTTCCAAAAAATCGCGCCCCAAATATCTCGTGCTTGCCAGCTAAGTTCTAAATAACCCTGATCGAGATTGAGACGCGTTTGTAATAATACATCAAGTGCATAACCCCGGCCCGATGGTCGATCCACTTGGCGTGCAAATATGTGGTCTTCAGAATAAAAATAATCGACAGAAAATTGAAAATCATAATCTTTTTCACTGACAAATTGCGCCTCACCACTTAAACCACCCTGTAATAAATAATTTGCTTGCAAATACGCAAGTCCGATCACCAGTTTACTTTGCTGATTAAAACGCCAATCGCAGCTAGCGCGCAAACCTTGGCCTTGCCAATGAGTCGTGGCGAAATCAATTTCATAGCGCTGACCATTGCTCAGGGTTTGTTTTTTCTTGGTTGCCGCAATAAAAGAAAAAAAGTTCTCACTATGTCGACTGATGGTATCACTGCGAAACAATAATCCGAATTGGCCACAGCCCCAGCGAAAACCTTGCTCACTCCACAAAAACAAATCCGTGCGCGGCCCGGATGAGGGCACTGATTTCCATCGGTCGCGAGCAAAACTACTCGGCAGACTGGGCGAATAGAAAAAACTTTCTTCTACAGCATACAAACCCAGGTTCGCATGTAGCGACGTTGAAAAAATTAATAGAATGATTAGGAAAATACAAGGCATAACAAGCAGCCTATGCGCTACTTGTTATGCTTGCAAGTGCAAATTTTAAACATACTGAGGTTTTGAATAGTGATCAGAAACTTTCAATCTGACCATCGCTATAACGAATTACCGGACCTGAATAAGTTTGTATAACTTCAGCAACCAACTGGTCATGCAGCATGATTTGACCGATTAACTTACCTACAGCCGCATTTAAGTCATAAACTTGCAGTTTGGCGCCTGACTGATCCGTGATAATAATCGTTTCTGCACCGATCGATGACATATTTCCCGAATTATGCGTTTGCACAGCCATGGCCTGGTCTTCATAGACAAAAGAATACCATTGACTTCGAATAACGCCATCGACAATCTCTTCTCCAACATTGGCCACTAATTTTTGATCATAAACGCTATCTGGAATACCGGGCACGGGTATCGGCAACATGGTAACAAAACTCATTTCCCAATAATGGTTATCATTCAATATCGCACGTAGACTGTCTTGTGGTTTAACTTGGTCATAATTCACAATTTGCAATAAGCCTTGAGTCACGGCATTGCCTTGCGTGGTTTCACGCATGGCTGTATCTAATGTGATTGCGTGCAAGCGAGTCTTAGATGCTTGCATATCCGTGGGTACATCAACTTCTAAACTCAAACGTCCTGTAAAATAATGTGAACCATTTTCATTATTATTGGGTAAACTTGGAATTAAACTAAAGGCAAGCGAACGCATTTTAACTCGCTGATAATCTGTATCAGTTATTGCTGTCATTGGACTAGAAGTTTTTGCGAACTGCCCTTCCATCACTAACTGAGCAATCTCATTACCGATCCAAAGACTGACTTTGTGGCCACCACCGATCTCGGGATGACGATTGAGCTTCAATAATTTAATTTGTATACCTCGATAATTTCCATCACGTATGACTATATTATGCTCAGCACATTCGCGACAAACTTCAACAGTACCGCTAATATCATTACGAATTTCAGCAGGTAATAAATCAAATTCATCGACGGCCAAGTCATAACTGTCTTGAATCCGTTCATCTTGCAGCAATTGATGACTTAACAGCGCAATTGCCGCCGACTCGGGCAATAATTGGGTGTCGTGCAATTGCGCCTGCAACTTTTCAAAGTCCTGATCCATTTGCTGTCCCATGGCTTTCAAATCATTTACAACTGTGCTCGCTATCAGAAATAATTGATCACTTGCACTATAACCAAGGGCGCGAATCTTCTTAATAAAATTTTGTGCTTGAGTCACATTCGAATGCCAGGAAGTCAGTAAACTGTTATCTGCATAAGACTCGGTCGTGTCGACACCTTGTTGTATATCTTCGATCAAACTATTGATATTGGCTTCATATTCGTTGACCAAGTTACCTGCAGTACGACGAAGTTGTTTTGCCTGTTTACCTTCATCATGTTGACGCAGCAGCAACGAATTCAGCTCCGCTTGGGTAGCGCCTAGCAACTCACTCACGCTGATAACGGCATCGTCTGTTACTTGTGAGTCTGATAACACTAACTCACCTTGGCTCAACTGATAGTTTTCGCGCAACAAACGAAGGGTTTCAGTGATATCACCGCTATATTCCGTCTGTGCTATACGCTCTATTCCGGCCAGCGCAAAACTATAACGCAACTGCGCGCTTGAAGCATCGAGCAACTCCTGTTCATTGCTTACATCAATAGGATCGGTCAACAGCACATCTTGACCAATTTCCAATAAACCATATTGCATTAGCAAATTATTGAGTTTGCTATGCGCCAATACTATTTTTTCAGGTGAGAATTCTTGAGTATGTAAAATTTGCTGGGCAACCAAATCAGAGAAGGGACTAAGATTAATCGTATGATCTTCGTTTGCAGCAACTTGATGTGCCATAGCGCTTAATTCAAAATCATTTTTTAGCGGAATAAAATAACCAAACGGTTTCGCGGTCGAATCAACATCATCGGAGACACAACCGATGGCGGTGTCACAAACCATGCTAGCGCCGGCTTTATTGCTGACCTTTATTAAAATAGGCCCTGAATAATTTTCAGGTAAGCGCATAAAATAACGACCTTTAAAATCAGTCGTACTCTGCACTAACGGGGTTTCTTGCCAGGCATTGTTTTTAAATCCATAGACAGCGATTTCGGCATTTTGTACCAAACCTTTTACTACCCGGCCTTTGACTGCGGCACCTAGAAAATCGGCTTTTTGTGGTTTCGAAACACCACATGCACTTAGACTTAGCGCAATAAATAGCACTATGAAGAACTGACGAAGCATTGTAATCACCCCTTAATTTATTGTTTTTAAAGCACTTAATAATATTTCCGTGCTTTTCTTAGAATTAGTTAATTCTTATTAATTTACTAAGGATTAATTATACACATGCCAACATGAAATGAAAGGTTTTTGCCTCAATTTAGAATGCATTCAAGCAACTGTCAGTTCAAATCATCGTATAAAAATTTTATTAACACGGAATAGCTTCATCCTCACTTCATCAATTTTGTGCTAGAGTTAGTCCAATAATTAAAATACATGTGAGTTTTAGTGGGGAAAAACATGGAACTAGACAAGGAATGTCTGGCGATGACGCGGGTTTGCGTAATTTTATTTATTTCGATTTTTTCGACCATGGGATTTGCCAAGGATTTGCAAGTGGATGCGAACAGCGCTATTTGTAATGACCAAAGTGGCAAACCCTATTGTCGTATTCAAGCTGCTATTAATGCTGCAGCTAAAGATGCCATCATTAATATTGCACAAGGCACCTATATCGAAAATCTACAAATCAAACAATCACTCAAACTCATTGGCCAGACAAAACAAGCTGTCATCATCGACGGAAGTCAACAACAAAGCGTGATTCGCATTGCACCGGCCATTCATGTCGAGCTTCAAAACTTAAGCATAACCAATGGAAAATCTGAAGAAGGTGGTGGAGTATACAACCAAGGCAATACCACTATTCGCCACTCTAATATTTATAAAAACCAAGCAATTGAAAAAGGTGGAGCAATTTTTAATGGCGCCAGTCTAAGTAGCGCTTTAGATTTGCAGCAAGTGCATATATATGAAAACCAAGTGCTGACCGATGATTTATATAATATCAAAAGTGGTGGTGGCGCGATTTATAATGCAGCTCCATTACAACTCTTTCAAGTTGAGTTACATCATAATACCAGTCACGATAATGGTGGTGCGATCTATAGCGTATATTCCGGTCGTCAAAAAGCGTCTGCGGCACAACAAGCAGCAGAAAAACTAGGCTTAGGCGGTAAAACTGAACGCACCCGCTGGTTAGTACGTCCCGTGGACTTGGAGTCTGTGGTATTAAAACAAGTCAATATGCATCATAATGTCGCGGAAAATGGCGGTGCGATTACGCTACATGGGGTGATGAGTATTTATGACTCGCGCTTAGAACATAATACAGCCCTGCTTAATCGGCTATCGTCCGGTGGTGCAATTTTTACTCATTTCGACACCCGTTTGCGTATTGAAAATACCTTGATTGCACAGAATAAAAGTAGCTTGCGTGGTGGCGCTATTCGTTTTTTCTCTACGCAAATTGCATTGCTCAATAACGTGAGTATTTTACAAAATCAAATCGCTGCTTTTGGTCGGGGCGCAGGTATACATATCACACCCACCAGCAATGAATTACAGATTACCAATAGTGTCATTGCCAAAAATATTCGTGGTGATAAACAATCAAATGACTGTTATGGCGAAATCACTTCTCAGGGTTACAACTTATTGAGCAATAGTGACGAATGTCAATGGCAGGCGGCCAATGGCGATATGCTAGGCAATGCTAAAACACCGATAGACCCTCTGATCAAACCTCAAGCTGAAGGTTGGTTAATCGCGAGCAATAGTCCCTTAATTGATAATGCGGACGATAAGAAGTGTACGGCTAAACAGGACAGCTACCATCACTCCCGTCGTCGCGATGGAAATGCGGATGGCGATGATCGTTGTGATATTGGCGCAATCGAATTTCAACCTCATTGAGTGATACTTCGCGCACAGCGAAAGCCCTGGGCTTGACGTTTCTCACCGGGCAATAGCAATAAACGATGGCTGCTTCGCTGATAAATTATTTTGTCATAATGACCGGAACCACCATTGCCCCAACCGCGCACCACTTTATAGCGTTGACCATAACGCGCATCAGCATTGGAATTATTCGGATAAGGCTGATACCAGTCCTCTACCCACTCAAATGCATTCCCGCCCATGTCCATAACACCATAAAACGATCTATCTTTAAAATGCCGACCTATCGGCGCAACACCGTACAGCCAGGTTTCGTTTTGCACATTGGCATAACCCGGCTGCCACTGGTTTCCCCAGGGGAATAAATTAGCTTGCGGGCCACGCGCCGCTTTTTCCCATTCAGCTTCGCTAGGTAGACGTTTGTTTAAAGCTTTGCAATAAGTATTTGCTTCATACCAAGTTACGGTGACAACCGGCAATTCATCTAATTCCCGCCAATAATTATTGATTTGTTTTTGTAATTCTGCACGATCAAGTTGGCGTGTGTCCACGTCGAGCCGTATAACCTCGGCGGCAATCTGACGTAAATCCTCTATCGTGAGCTGAAATAACGCCTGAGATTTTAAACTTAACGCATAACCATTGTCGATCCAATAGGTGGGTAGTGATGCATGATGGCTATCAATGTAATTCTTATAATCACGATTAGAGACTTCATATTGGTCAATCTCAAATACATCGACATGGCGTTGATGCAAAGGAACTTGATTAAGAAATGCATCGTTTTTTTCCCCATCCTCGTGCTGGGCTTTGAGCTCATCCAAAGAACTTCCCATCCAGAATGATCCGGCAGGAATCACAATCATTGTCGACTTTGCCAGGACCAAAATAGGTGTTAGCGCTAATAGAACAGTTAAAACAATCCTTCCCCACATAAATACATCTTTCTTTTTTATGTCTAGTTTTTATGACCACAAAACCAAGTGTTTATTCACCAAGGTTTATAGTTTAACGCGGCTCAGCATCAACCGATACCAACCTATGGAAATCAAACCACAGGAATTAGCGCAATATTATTAATATTTAATGCTTATTTTGTCACGGATTACTGATAACCGGTCTTGCATACTACCTGTGGAAACTTCACATACTCTTAGGAGAAAAACATGGCTCAAAAAAACGATAACATCGATAAACAACGTCGCAGTTTTCTTAAAAAGGCAGTATATAGCGCCCCAGTCATCATAAGCATACCCGTGCTACCGGCTCATGCAAGCATTGGTTCTGCCTTGGAGCATGAGTATGAGCACAACGATTATAAACAGTCCCTTCGAGATCATAAGCGCGACCGCAGAAAGAAACATCGCGATTAAACTCCAAGCTTCCAGCAAGCCCATGTACTGCCAATGTTTGATTTGCAAAATCGATGATGACCATCAATTTTTTTCACTTTCCAAGCGAAGGAAATCCTGAGTTAATTCGCGCCTACTATCCTTTTTTGGAGATCCGCGATGAAACAAATCTCTCATTTATTTTTTGCTGTAAGTCTACTTACACTTAGTGCTTGTGCCGGCGTCGCTACCCAAGGCGGTACTGAATCTGCTGACAATCATGAAACCGCTATAAGCAAAGCTGAAACCGGGCTCAAAGCTCTCAACGCTAAAGGTGGTGCTTGGCGTGATACCGAAGAGCTGATAAAAAATGCCAAACAAGAAGTGAATGATAAAAACTTCGATAAAGCATTAAAGCTTGCCCATGAAGCCTTGGAGCAAATTGAAATGGCCAACCAACAAGTCACTTCAGAAATGAAAGCCGCTCCTTGGCTATTCTAATTTAAGCAACCTTCAATTTAAAAAAAGCACTTGCACGAATCGCCAAGTGCTTTTTTTTGGCTTCACGCTCATTCACATCCTAACCGAAATAGCTAGCCTAATGATTTTTCTCATAATAATTTGCTATAGTATAAACAATTAATGGGGAAAGGCTTACGGTGTCAACGATTTTACTGGTTGAAGATGAGTCGGCAATTGCAGACACAGTGTTATATGCATTACAAACCGATGGTTTCCAAACCCACTGGGTCGGATTAGGCCTAGAAGCGATTGAGCAGGCGAGGCAAGACCAAACGATTGCGTTAATTATTCTTGACGTGGGACTACCCGATATCAATGGCTTTGATGTTTGTAAACGCATACGCCAGTTTTCGGAAATCCCCATCATATTTCTCACCGCTCGCAACGATGAAATTGATCGTGTGGTTGGCTTGGAAATTGGAGCTGATGATTATATGTCCAAGCCATTCAGCCCGCGTGAACTGAGTGCACGCGTCAAAGCCATTCTTAAACGCACCCAGCACAGGCCTGATACGAACTCAACCCAAACCGATTTTGTTATTGACTCACAACGAGCAACGATTCGCTTTCGTAACCACGTACTAGACCTGACTCGATATGAGTTTCAAATCCTCAAGCTATTACTCTCGCAGCCGGAACGGGTATTTTCACGCGCTCAAATCATGGATCATATTTGGCAATCACCCGACACCAGCCTTGATCGCGCCGTCGATACTCACGTCAAATCCTTAAGAAAAAAATTACGCAACATCGACGCTGATACAGACCCTATCAAAACACATCGAGGATTTGGCTATAGCATCCAAGGCAGTGCCGATGAGCTTTAGTGTTCGAATATTTTCTGCTTATTTTTTATTAATTGGCTTTGCTATTTGGTTTTTCACTCAAAGCGTCACCGAAGAAGTCTTGCCGGGTATGCGTCATTCCCTGGAAGAAGTCTTAGTAGAAACATCCAACCTCTTGGCAGAAATGGTCAATCAGGATTTTGAATCAGCTGATTTTGGAAAAAATAATTTTGCCACCAGCGTAGATGCATACAAAGCACGAAAATTGTCGGCTCAAATCTGGTTTCTAAAGAAAAAAGATCCCAGTCTTATAGTCTACATTACTGACAAAAACGGAATAGTGCGTTATGACTCCCGTGGATTTGATCTTGGTAAAGATTATTCCCAGTGGAACGATGTTTACCTAACGCTACGCGGTGGATATGGCGCGCGTACCACCCGTTACAACCCCAACGATGAATCAACTAGCGTCATGTTTGTCGCCGCACCAATTTTAAAAAATCAAACAATTATTGGTGTTTTGACCGTGGGCAAACCCAGTAAAACCGTTCGCCCTTTTTTCCAAAAAATAATCAAAACCATTCAAACGAAAAGTTTAATCTTATTGGCACTATCAACACTGATCGGCTTACTCATTGTGTACTGGCTCACGCTTTCAATTCGCAAATTAACCCGTTATGCAGAAGCAGTTCAAGCCGGTGAAAAAGTTTCACTACCTTATATTCGTGAAAAAGAATTAGCTCAGCTGGCCAGCGCCATGGCCGATATGCGCCATGAGTTAGAAGGCAAGAATTATGTGGAAAATTATTTACATACCCTCACTCACGAACTTAAAAGCCCCCTCGCCGCCATTCAGGGTGCCGCCGAACTTTTAAATGAGGACATGGAAAAACAACAGCAATTGCGTTTTATCAATAATATTCATAGCGAGACATTGCGTTTAAGACAAATTGTTGAACGTTTGTTAAAACTAGCTGAGCTGGAAAAACGGCAAACACTCGCAGAAATCAGCTTGATCCATACGGATCAATTGATCAATAGATTATGCGCCGACAAAGCAGCAATTATCACTTCTAAACAATTAACATTGAATTGCCAATTGCTCACAGCAAACCAAGTCGAAGGGGAAGCGTTTTTAATTCAGCAAGCCATCAGCAATTTACTCGATAATGCTATCGATTTCAGCCACTCTAGGGGCAACATTGAGATACACGATTTCGTAAAAGATGACACATGGACTCTGGTTATTCGTGACCATGGTTCAGGTATTCCTGATTTTGCATTGGATCGAATATATGAGCGTTTTTATTCCTTGGGCCGGCCGCATCGAGAACAAAAGAGTACCGGCTTGGGATTAAGCCTAGTGCAAGAGGTTGCACTTTTGCATAACGGCAAAATCGACATTAGAAACAATCCAGATCATGGCGTAACTGCCGAATTTTCCATTCCTTCCAGCCAGACCAAAGAAAAATAGTTCACAAATCACAAAAACACACACAAAACACACATTAGCCCCATCATTAAGCCATTTAGCACGCCTATACTCTCCCTGCAACATGGCAAAAACGCTAGGAGACTTATAATGAAAAAGAGCAATAGTCAGAAAATAGGCTTAGCACTAGGCTTGTGCCTGGGCTTTCTAATCCCCTTTAGTAATATTAATGGTATCGCTGACGAACGTAGTAGCGGTGATTCAACGAGCATTGACTCGGCTAAAACAATTGATACAACGCAGAAAAATATTATAGGTCCAATTCTGGTTTTACCCTATATGCAAATCAGTCGTGATCAAGTATGGGATGAAACTCAAAATCAGTTTGTTGAAGACTGGATCACACAAGAAGACAAACTTTATATATTACCTGAGGAATTAGAGATTAACGGTGAAACCATTAGCGCTCATCGTGTGCAAGGTTTAAATCGAATACCCGTTCACAATGCTCATGTGAAAATTAAAGGCACTTTTAACAATCAGCAATCGTTACAGCTCGCTCACGATAATAAACAACTGCAATGGCAGGAGGCATACCTAACCGTTCTTGTTACCAACAGCAATGAAGTGCAAGCACAACCTAAATTGACATGGAATAATAATCAAATTCAGCTCGCGCCCAATAAATATTTGTCGGACAAGAGCATACAAGCGGTTGTAGGTGAAATTAATCAGCATCAACAAACCCGATATACATTTAATATAGACATTCAATTAAAAAGTTAGATGGTTGAACACATTTTAAAAAACAAATTGCTTGGCCACTGACATGCTGATTTCTTCCATCTTATAATCATATGCTTTGTCATTCCAGCGTGGACCTCCCACGGTCATATTCATTTGCCAACCGCTACGACTGGTTAAACGCAACAATGCTAAATAGGCGATTTTTGATAAACCGACTTTCACGCTTTCACTTGGCATTGAGTCATTTGGTTGAGTGTTTGGTGCCAACACAATATCACCCGCAAAATCAGCACGCCACACACCCACGCCAGCAGCAAAACGAAGCCCTCGCATTTGATAATGCACCATGGGTACTAAATAATTATAAAACCCCTTCACCGATGTTCCCAAGTTGATACGCTCACCTAGAGCCTCACCTTCAACGGGGGTTTCAATATTGTAGTCGTACCATTGACTATCCATGATCACATATGATGAAAACGATTGCAGCGATACACCTAAATTAGTATTTTTAAACGCATAGCTTGGCGTACCAATATTGAGGCCCCAAAATAAACGCGAACCACCCCAACTGGCTATACTGCCACTATAGTCATCGGCTTTACGCGTTACAAAAAATGACATCATGCGCAAACCAACACCCGGATTGATGGAGAAACCTTTCCACCATGGCGCAGCACTATAGTTTTCTGTCTCTCCTTCGGCGAAAATTGTCTGTGTACACGCAATCAATAACAGGCCTACATAACATTGTTGCATTAATTGCATTTTTTTAGTTTTCATCACTGTCCTATCCACTCAATTTTGCTATTGGCTATTTCATACCCAAGAGAGTATTAAATACTTCATGAATATGAAATCATACGCTATAGCTCAAATATGCTGCCAGTAGATTTTCCCATGAATTGACTCAACGTTTTTAAATGAATCCTAAAGCTAATAATTAAACTTTGGATATAGGTTTTCAATAAAACCTATACTTTTGATGGCAGCTTAATGCCAGCGCTAACCTGGCACACCACGAGTCGAGAAATACTTCATAGGACATTATTTTAGTTATGTCACTGCTTGTTCGTGCTACGCTTCTTTCATACATGAAAAGCGAAGTGCCGTTTGAACAGCGCTTAGCGAAAAGTTATATCCAACAACTTCTGATTTAGATAGTGTTTTTGATTTGTTCGCACATATAACTTTATATCTTTTTTGGCTTGACGCATGGATTAAACTATAAAAAAGGCCCTGTTGCCAGAGCCTTTTAGTTTAGCTAAACATCACCAAGTTGCGGATGTGATCTTTCCGATGGCGTAATAATTTTATTTAAAGCATTAATATAGGCTTTTGCAGAAGCGATAACGATATCCGTATCAGCACCTTGCCCATTAACAAAACGACCGCCTTTTTCCAAACGCACAGTGACCTCACCTTGCGCGTCGGTACCACTGGTAATAGCGTTGACTGAATAAAGTTGCAACTCCGTGTCTGAATGACAAATCGCTTCAATGGCACGGAACGCAGCATCCACTGGACCACCCCCGCTAGCCTGCGCAGACTTTTCTTTACCTTCAACTTTAAGCGTTACATTTGCGTTTGGTGTTTCACCTGTTTGTGAACATACATTCAAAGACACTAACTTAATCACTTCATTCACTGCTTCCTGACCTGTCTCGGTCACCAAGGCTTGCAAATCTTCATCATAAATTTCATGCTTCTTATCGGCCAAATTTTTAAATGCAGCAAAGGCGTTATTCAATTCGGCTTCACTATTAAAGGTTACCCCTAATTCTTGCATTCGAGTACGAAAGGCATTGCGTCCGGAATGCTTGCCTAATACCATTCGATTGGCACTCCAACCGACGTCTTCTGCGCGCATGATTTCGTAAGTCTCGCGGCTTTTTAATACACCATCTTGATGGATACCCGATTCATGAGCAAACGCATTGGCTCCTACAATAGCCTTATTCGGCTGTACCGCAAAACCGGTAATGCTCGAAACCAAACGTGATGCAGGAACAATTTGCGTGGTGTCTATTTTAGTCTCACACGGAAAAATATCTTTACGTGTTTTCACTGCCATCACCACTTCTTCCAATGAAGCATTACCCGCTCGCTCACCCAAGCCATTAATCGTACACTCCACTTGGCGTGCGCCATTCAAAACCGCCGAAAGTGAGTTGGCCACTGCCAAGCCCAAATCATTATGACAATGTACAGAAAAAATCGCTTTGTCCGAATTAGGAATACGTTCACGCAAGTTGCGAATTAAATTGCCAAATTGTTCCGGCACGTTGTAACCAACCGTATCTGGAATATTTAAGGTGGTCGCACCGGCATCAATCACCGCTTCTAAAATCCGGCAAAGAAAATCCAATTCCGAGCGCCCGGCATCCTCAGGTGAGAACTCCACATTATCCGTGTATTGACGTGCTTGTTTTACCGCTTTTACTGCTTGCTCCACCACTTGATCGGGAGACATACGCAATTTTTCACGCATATGAATTGGTGACGTAGCAATAAAGGTATGGATACGGGCGCTATTGGCATTTTTTAAAGCTTCGCCTGCGCGACTAATGTCTTTGTCCAATGCTCGCGCCAATCCACAAACAGTGCTGTCTTTAATGACATTGGCCACCGCCTGTACCGACTCGAAATCTCCGGGGCTAGCGATGGGAAACCCGGCTTCGATAACATCGACTCGCATTTTTTCCAAAATTTTAGCAATACGCACCTTCTCGTCCTTCGTCATGGAAGCACCTGGACTTTGCTCACCATCGCGCAAGGTGGTATCAAAAATAATTAATTGATCACTCATTTCAAGAATCCTGTGTTTAAGCTTGAATTATACTGAATTTTTAATTTGACCGCTTTAGCCTCGGTCCAGGCATTTGAATAGTTGCCCCTTAGGGCAGGAGTAGGAGTGATAAAGCTAGGGGGAATGAGCGCAAAACAACTCCACTAGGCTGGCTAGCATCGTTAAAAGTTAAGTTTTCTGCTGTGTTTTTGCTCATAAGATCAATGATAGCCGTTTTCAGGCCTAATTCCAAGTCACTATTTTGGCGGACTATTTCATAAAAACTTTATTTTGGATGCTCACTTTGGTCTTGCTCGGTAGCCTGACGGCGTTCAGCACGCTTACGTCGTAACAGGATCACAGTCATCACTGGGCCCGAAAACACATAAACCATGAATATGAAAAACAAGACCTTAGGCGGATCGATGGAAATAAATACAAAAATCAATACCACCAGCAACATGGCGACAAACGGCACTTTGCCTTTTAAGTCCAAGTCCTTAAAACTATAGTAGCGAAAATTACTGACCATGAGCACGCCACAAATAATCGATATCAACAAGGCCAAGGCGATGAAATTCTTACCTTCGATGGAGTAATCCACCCCCATCCACACGGTACTTGCCATTAATGCTGCCGCTGACGGGCTGGGTAAGCCTTGAAAAAAACGCTTATCAGCGACTTCTACCTGGGTGTTAAAGCGCGCCAAACGCAAAGCGGCGCCTGCGGTATAGATGAATGCGGCCAGCCAGCCTAGCTTACCCAAATCTTGCAACGCCCATAAATACACCACTAGCGCTGGTGCCAGACCAAATGAAATCATATCGGCCAAACTATCGTATTGCACCCCAAATTCAGTTGCTGTATTGGTTAAACGGGCAATACGACCATCCAGTCCGTCGAGTACCATGGCGATAAAAATCGCCACGGCTGCAGCTTCATAATGACCCGAAATCGCTGAGATCACCGCGTAAAAACCCGAAAATAGGGCTCCAGTAGTGAATAAGTTGGGTAGTAAATATATGCCACGTTTAGGTTTTACAGCTTTTTTGTTTTCACTACTCATGATTGCGTCTGACTATTATGAATTAAAGTGGCGATAATGCTCTCGCCGGCCAAAACCGTCTGACCTGCTTGCGCTTCGATACGGCATCCCAGGGGCAAGTATACATGACAATATTTGCTTAATAGTACAAAACCGCAACGTTGTCCTTGACCTATGCGTTCGCCTGGCTGAATAGTACAACTAGGGTGAGTATGAAAACGCGTGCGAATCGACCAGACCAAATTGTCACCCTCATCGGTTTGCAACCAATTAGCATAATCAATGCCTTTTTGTATATCTGCCTGCCATTGCTCGTGTATTTTACCTTCGATTGGTGCACGAATAGAATAAACCCCACTGAGATTCACGCGTAAACTTATGCACCAAGCTTCTCGTTTTAAATACGGATCTTGACTCTGTTGTATGTTAATCACTTTTGCATCGACAGGGCTGACCACTCCTAATGGTGCTGGCGGCACTTTTCGTACAGGATCACGGAAGATGAAAAGTAAAAAGAAAAACAATAGGCTTAAAATGCCTACCAAGAAAAATAATTCAAACCAGAAGGAAATAACAATAAATAAAACAATCGCGCTTAATAATGCACGAGCTTTAGGATTAATTAGAGAGGCGCGTCGGCTTGCCATAAAGGATCAAGACGAGGCCGAAAGCCTCGTCTTGATTACACTTAGTTTTTGCTTTTATCGACAATTTTATTGGCTTGAATCCAAGGCATCATGGCGCGAAGTTTTTCGCCCACTTGCTCGATTGGATGTGCCGCATTTAAACGACGATTGGCCGTCATGGATGGATAATTAGTGGCTCCTTCCAGAATAAAGTTTTTCGCATACTCGCCAGTTTGAATATTTTTCAAGGCTTGGCGCATAGCGGCACGGCTTTCATCATTAATAACTTTAGGTCCGGTTACATATTCACCGTATTCGGCATTATTTGAAATCGAATAATTCATGTTAGCGATGCCGCCTTCATACATAAGATCAACAATTAATTTCAACTCATGCAAACATTCGAAGTATGCCATTTCCGGCTCATAACCTGCTTCGGTCAAAGTTTCAAAACCGGCTTTAACTAATTCAACTGCGCCGCCACAAAGTACAGCTTGCTCTCCAAATAAATCAGTTTCGGTTTCGTCTTTGAATGTCGTTTCAATAACACCGGTACGTCCACCACCAATAGCCGATGCATAGGATAAGCAAGTTTGTTTGGCGTTGCCCGAAGCATCTTGAAAAATTGCGATCAAATCAGGGATACCGCGACCACTCACATATTCACTACGCACCGTGTGTCCTGGTGCTTTAGGTGCAATCATTACAACATCCATATCGGCGCGGGGCACGATTTGATTGTAGTGAATAGCAAAACCGTGAGCGAATGCCAGCGTGCCGCCTTTTTTAAGATTAGGTTCGATTTTGTCACGGTAAAGTTGCGCTTGAAATTCATCTGGCGCAAGAATCATAACCACGTCGGCACTCTTGGTTGCGTCTTCAACATTTGCAACTTTAAGACCTGCGGCTTCGGCCTTATGCGCAGAAGCTGAACCCGGACGCAAACCGACGACGACGTCGACGCCTGAATCTTTTAAATTATTTGCGTGAGCATGACCTTGTGAACCATAACCAATAATGGCGACTTTCATGCCTTTGATGACTGATAAGTCTGCGTCTTTATCGTAATAAACTTGCATCTTCTCTTTCCTCAAGATTGTTTTTTGTCAATAACTATAAACTTAAACGACGTTCACCACGGGCAATACCCGAAACACCCGTGCGTACGACTTCCAAAATATATTGGCTGTCGATGGCTTTGATAAACGCATCAATTTTTTCATCCGTGCCGGTGAGTTCCACTGTGTAGGTAGAATCGGTGACATCAATAATGTTGCCACGAAAAATATCCGCTAAGCGTTTAAACTCTTCGCGATAACGTCCATTGGTATTCAATTTCACCATGGCCAACTCGCGTTCAATATGTTCGCCTTCGGTCAAATCCATAAGCTTGACTACATCAACCAATTTATTAAGCTGTTTAGTAATCTGCTCGATAATTTCTTCCGAACCTGTAGTCACAATCGTCATACGCGACAGGGATGGATCTTCTGTCGGCGCAACAGTCAAAGACTCGATGTTATAAGCCCGCGCCGAAAACAAACCTGCAACCCGCGACAATGCACCGGCTTCATTTTCCATTAATATCGAAATAATGTGTCTCATTAGGCCAACTCCCGCTCCGACGATAAATGCATTTCATGATGCCCCTTGCCGGCTTCAATCATTGGATAAACATTTTCAGTTTGATCGGTTATGAAGTCTAAGAATACTAAGCGGTCTTTCATGGCAAACGCTTCTTTCATTGCCGCTTCCACATCTGATGGTTTTTCGATTCGCATACCGACATGCCCATAAGCTTCGGCGAGTTTGACAAAGTCGGGCAAGGCATCCATATACGACATGGAATAACGACCTTCGTAAAAAAACTCCTGCCACTGACGCACCATGCCTAGGTAACGATTATTTAGGTTAACAATTTTAATTGGCAAACGATATTGCAAACAGGTGGACAACTCCTGTATGCACATCTGAATACTAGCTTCGCCAGTGACGCAGGCCACGTGAGCATCGGGATAGGCTAATTTTACACCCATGGCTGCAGGTAACCCAAAACCCATGGTGCCCAGGCCACCCGAGTTAATCCAACGATTTGGTTGATCGAATTTATAAAATTGTGCTGCCCACATTTGGTGTTGACCCACATCAGACGTGACAAAAGCATCACCATTGGTGACTTGATACAAGGTTTCGATGACCGATTGTGGTTTTATCAATTCACTACCACGATCAAAAGCAAGACAGTCTTTCGAACGCCATTCATCAATTTGCGCCCACCATTTTTGCAACGCCTCTTGATCGAGTTTTTTGTCGCTTGCATTCATGATTTTCAACATGTCTTGTAAGACCAATTTAACATCGCCAACAATTGGAATATCAACACGCACGGTTTTCGATATTGAGGCCGGGTCGACGTCAATATGAATTATTTTTGCCGTTGGGCAGAATTGTTCCAGTTTACCAGTAACACGATCATCAAAGCGTGCACCAATCGCGATTAAAACATCGCATTCATGCATAGACATATTTGCTTCATAAGTGCCATGCATACCTAACATGCCGACGAATTGTTTGTCTGTGGCAGGATAAGCGCCGAGTCCCATCAAAGTGTTGGTAATCGGTGAACCAATAAGCCGTGTGAATTCGGTTAACTCATTGGACGCACCGCTCAGCACCACACCACCGCCACTATAAATCATGGGTCGTTTGGCGCTAAAAATTGTTTCTACGGCGCGTTTGATTTGCACCGGATGGCCTTTCACCACGGGATTATAGGAGCGCATGCTCACGTTTTTTGGATACGAATAAGGAATCTTAATCGCCGGGTCAGTGACATCTTTAGGAATATCAACCACCACGGGGCCAGGACGTCCTGTGGTTGCGATGTAAAATGCTTTCTTTAAAGTCTCAGCAAGTTTGCTCAAATCTTTAACAAGAAAATTATGCTTCACGCAGGGACGAGTAATACCGACGGCATCTACTTCCTGGAATGCATCACTACCAATCACGGGAGACGGCACTTGACCTGTAATTATGACCATAGGAATGGAATCCATATAGGCTGTGGCTATTCCAGTGATCGCGTTGGTTGCACCAGGGCCGGAAGTAACTAGTACCACGCCGGGTTTTCCGGTAGCGCGGGCATAGCCATCGGCTGCATGAGTAGCCGCTTGCTCATGGCGCACCAGTACATGTTTGACGTCTTCCTGACCATAAATCGCATCATATATGTGTAATACCGCACCGCCTGGATAGCCGAACACATATTCCACACCTTCGTCTTTTAAGTATTGTATTAGTATTTCGCCGCCACTTAGTTCCACTGTTATCTCCTGCTGAGATGCTTGTTATCGCTGTTTTACCTATTTGTTGAGGCACTTAAGCCAACTACTTCATAATTTGAGGAAGAACCGAGCATAATACCGCATTTTTCCAATAGAAGCACCTAATTATCAGCGCCAGGCTGCTGTTATTGTGAGCTTTATTAGTAATAAATGAAATATCTATAATGGCACCGACGGTGGAATTCTTGTAGAATAGCGCGCTGCCGAATAATAACATTTAAACTCACGCAAACACTTCATAATCATGTAGTTAAGCGAGTGAGGCATGGAACACTCGAACCCTCAGGGTTGGACTTAACGGCGTGAAGCTTGCCTGAATGCAAGCAGAATTCAGTGAGACACGAAGGAATGACGGAAAAAATTACCCCAGGGCAAATATTAATACAAGGTGTTACCGAAGACGGGCGTAAGTTTCGACCCAGCGACTGGGCGGAACGTATGAGCGGCATGCTCTCTACTTTTGGCCCGGATCACCGCATTCATTATTCGCCCTTGCTGCGACCTGTCAGCGTTGACGGGGTGAAGTGCATCGCTTTAGCTGCAGAACTTGAGCAGGAAAACCCTGCTGTATTTGAACAAATTATGGACTTTGCTCGTCGCAATCAGCTCAATATTATTCAAAACCAGGGCTGATTCCTTTCACAGCAATTGGTTAATAAACCTTTTCTAAAATTTTCCGATATAGCACTCATGGGTGGCCAGGATATCCAAACAAGAGAAATTATCGGGAATGGAAAATAAGGAATTAACCGTCGTTATTGTTGATGAAAATCCATCGGCAGTAGAAATTATAAAAAATATACTCGAGCACCAGCTTGATATTCACCAAGTTCACGCTACTCAAACCAGCGAACAAGCTTGGTCATTGATCAAAGAACTTAAGCATGTGGATTGGCTACTGACTGAACTTGAGCTTGCCGACTCCAGCGCTTTCGATTTCATCCAAAAGGCACGTGGCGCCAAATCCATGATTAACTCCCAAATTGTCATTATGTCTGAACGTCAAGACCGTGAAGCCTTATTAACCGCGGCGATTGCTGGTGTTTCAGATTATTTTCTTAAACCTTTCAGTGCAAATAAACTCGTGGCAAAAATGCGCAAATTATTGCGTGGCGAACATGTGCGAAACTCGGAACGAGTCACCGTACTCAATCACCAGGATGTGGAAATTGAACACAATCACGTGTATCAGGCGACAGCTAAGTTACTGGATATTTCTGAAGGCGGTTGTCATTTACGTGCGACTAAATTGAAAAGTGGTGGTGTATTCGATTTGTTCGACCTAAAATTTGGCGTCGAAACCCGCTTCACTTTGCCCGCCGAAATGGTACGGATTGAGCGGTTTACCCCCAACGGCTCATCCAATGAACTCTCACTGGCCTTCCAATTTAGCGATCTCGATGAGTCGCAACTATTCGAGTTACAGGCCTTTATTCAACGACGACTGCAACAGTATTCGTAAAACCACCCAAGCAATAGCTATGTTATGATGTTTCAGGCTAAAACCAGGGAGATCCTCATGCCGTTATTAAGCCTGCAAACCAACATTCAACTCAACACCGAGCAACAACAAGAATTTTTATTATTGGCTTCAAAAACCATGGCAGAGATTCTTGGTAAACCCGAATCCTATGTCATGGTGTCTGTACAAGCCAATATCGCGATGAGTTTTGCCGCAAGCACTGAGGCTTGTGCCTATATTGAATTTAAAGTCTAGGACTCGTTGAATCCGACACTGCAAAATTCTCGAAATCCATTGGTGATTTAGTGCAGACGCGACTTGGCATTAATCCTGCGCGTATTTATATCGAATTTTCAAATCCGGAACGCCACTTATGGGGCTGGAATCAAAAAACCTTTTAGATCGACTAGAAATCGCCCGTACATGAGAAAGCTCTTTTTATTCGTCGCTTACTTGCTATTGGCTGCAGTAATGTGGCAAGGCTATCGCTATCTCACAGAACCGGACTACGACGTCAGCGCGGAGGTCAATCGCAAGTTGGAAAAACTATTACCGGATGAACTCATTAAAACCGCACCTGATACCAAAGTTTATCGATGGAAAGATACCCAAGGACACTGGCATTATAGTGATGAAAAACCGCAGGTAGAACCGCTGGAACTTAAAGTGATCGAGTACCAGCGTGAACTTGCGCAAATGAAATCAATTATTGATGAACACAAACAAACAAAAGCCGACAATGAAAAAAGTTCCGCATCAACTGTGAACGTAACTGAAATTTTCGAACGCGCATCAAAACTAGATCAATTGTTACGCGAGCGCCAGCAAAAAATCGATCAACAAATCAATCAATAACTATTGCAGCGAACGTATGGTCTGCAATGGTGGTCGCTGCACCACACTACGATTACCTAATAATCCCGCAATAGCCACGCCCACGGCACCGATTAATGGTGCTAACAATAAAACCCAAACATTGACATAATAATCCATATGCAAAACTCGCTCGGCAATCATAAAGGCTTGCAAACTTGCGCTCACTGCTGCGATCATGCCTGCGATCAAACCCAGCACTAAAAATTCACTAATGAGTGCTGTACGTATTTGTTTTTTCTGCGCACCTAAGGTTCGCACCATGGCGTTTTCTAACATTCGTTCGTCGTGTGTGGCCTGTATGCCAGCATACAAAACAATAAGACCCGCTAATAAAGTAAATACAAATACGGCTTCCACTGCCATGCTCACTCGCGAAATAATATTGCGCACATTATCCATAATCACAGCCACATCAATAATGGTAACATTAGGAAATTGCGCAACTAATTGATTCAGTGTTTCATATTGATCTTTCGGCAAATAAAAACTTGTCATATAAGCAGCCGGATAGGCATTCAAGGTTTGCGAAGTTGCAATTACAAAAAAATTGGCTCGAAACGAATCCCATTCCACTTTACGAAAATTGGTGATCGTGGCGTTATAATTTTCGCCCGCAATATCGTAAGTCAAGACATCTCCCAACTTCAAACCTAAGGTTTTCGCAATACCATCTTCCACCGACAAATAGGGTTGCTCCAATTCATCTGAACGCCACCACTGTCCCGCAGATAAACGATTATGCGAAGGCAAATCGCTAGCCCAAGACATATTAAATTCTCGTGTTGCCAAGCGCTGAGCACGTTCATCGGCATAGTCTTTGGGATTGACCGCCTGTTCATTTATCGCGACTAACCGTCCACGCACCATGGGGTAGATATCTGGGATTGACACGGATTGTTGCTGGAAAAAATCTCTTAAACTATCCACTTGCTGTGGTTTGATGTTTATTAAGAAACGATTCGGCGCATCATCAGGAAGATTATTTTGCCATTCATCCAACAAATCCGAACGCATCACACCTAGTAAAAATAGACTCGCCAGACCAATACTAAACGCCACAATCTGAATAATACTGGTTTGCTGATGCCGAGGAATATTACTTAAACCCAAGCGTACAGCACCTTTGGCATGTTTTTGCAAACGTCCCACAAGCATCACCATAATCCAGGCAAGCAATGCGATCAGCAGCAGCAACACCAAAGTACCCAGCACCATTAGCACTCCAAGATTAATATCTCGTGCTTGAAAAATCATTAACAAGCCTAGCGCAACAATGCCGAGTGAGTAGCTAATTAATCCTGGTGTTTTGATATTCCCAATATCCCGGCGCAATACACGCAAAGCGGGCACTGATTTCAACTGCAACAAAGGTGGCAAAGCGAAACCTAACAAAGTGATCATGCCAGTGAACAATCCAAATAATACCGGCATAACACCTGGTGCAGGCAAATTCACCTCTAATAAGTTACCTAACAAAAATACGAAAACCCAATGGGCGAAAAACCCGAGAACACAACCAATCACGCTAGCAATCAATCCGAGCAAACTCATTTGCAAAGCATAGACTTTAGTTATTCTCGCTTGACTTGAACCAAGACATCGCATAATCGCGCAATGATCCAAATGACGCCGTGCATAACGTCTGGCTGCTAACGCCACCGCCACACCCGCGAGAATAACCGTAATCAAGGCAGCAAGCCCTAGAAACTGACCTGCGCGTTGCAAAGCGGTTCGAATTTCCGGGCGCGCATCCTGTATACCCTGAAAAAATACACCACGATCGTCCCGTTCAGTTAAATCTTGGCGATAGTTTTCAATGGCTTTGAGTGGCCCGGCAAGCAAAAGCTGATAACGCACCCGACTACCCGCTTGTATTAAACGTGTCGCCGCCAAATCGTTTAAGTTCATCATCAGGGTGGGCGCCAAACTAAACAAATCACCCGAACGACCAGGCTCAGCCGCAATAACCGCACTCACTTTTAATTTTAAAAAACCCAACTGTATGCTATCGCCAACTTTTAATTGCAGCGATGTCATTAAACGTGGCTCTAACCAAACACTTCCAGACTCTGGAATATTCTTTGCGATACTGGCGGGTGCAAATAATTGCTCGCTAATTTCCATATCTCCACGCAAAGGAAAGCCTTTGGTCACCGCTTTTATCGAAGCAAGTTGCGCCTGTTCACCCGCCATCAACATACTTGGAAATTGTTGCACTTGAACTTGTTGTAAATTATTTTTTTTTGCTTGTTGTTGATAAATCGAGCTAAAGGGCCGATCGCCATTAACAACCAGGTCCGCGCCTAACAATACGTTCGCCTGTTGATTTAATGCTTGATAAATACGATCAGTAAAAAAATTCACCGACGACACTGCGCTTACAGCAATAATCAAAGCCCATAGCAACACATGTAACTCGCCAGCTGACCAGTCGCGTTGCAAAAAACGCTTTGCCAGACGCCATTCGTTTAGCATATTACTCACTTACCCGACCATCTGAAATAATCAATCGTCGCTGACAACGTTGCGCCAAGGACTGATCATGCGTCACTAGAATCAAAGTGGTTTGTTTCTCTTGATTCAACTTAAACAACAACTCAATAATCTGATCACCAGTCTTAGCATCAAGATTTCCCGTGGGTTCATCGGCTAAAAGAATCTTAGGCTCGCTAACAAACGCTCTTGCAATAGCCACTCGTTGTTGTTCACCACCGGATAATTGTTTAGGGTAGTGATGCAGGCGATGCGCTAAGCCGACACGACTCAGTACCTGGGCAGCTTGCTTTTTAGCATCGACATCTGATTCAAGCAGTTCCAAGGGTAGCATTACATTTTCCAGTGCGGTTAAACTTGGCAATAATTGAAACGACTGAAACACAAAACCCATGGATTCACCCCGCAGGCGCGCACGTCCATCTTCGTCCAAGGCAAAAAAATCTTCTCCGTTTAGCCAAACTTTTCCACTGCTGGGCACGTCTAAGCCTGCAAGTAAACCCAGTAGCGTTGATTTGCCAGCCCCCGACGCACCCACAATCGCCGCGGATTGACCTGCAGCCAAGGTGAAATTAACATGGTCTAATATAACTAACTCGCCTTCGGGACTAATAACTTTTTTCGCGAGCTGTTCCACTCGCAACAATTCAGATTGGTTTTGATGACTCATGATTAGATTATTAACTTTTTATTTCCTATTCGCACTCAGTCCACTTAGTTTCGCTCAACCGGTTATTCTAGTCTTTGGCGATTCCCTAAGTGCTGGCTATGGATTAAACCAGGGTGAAGGTTGGGTTCAGCTATTACAATCGCGCTTAAATGAAAAAAAATACCCCCATCAGGTGATCAACGCCAGCATCAGTGGCAACACCACCGATAATGGCCGAGATCGAATTGTTAAAACCTTAGCAAAACATAAACCCGATGTCGTCATTATTGAACTCGGTGGCAATGACGGCTTACGTGGCCTTTCATTAGCCGCCATGCGCAAGAATCTCAGTTTCATAGTACAAGCTTGTCAGCAACAAAAAGCAAAAGTGTTGTTAGTCGGCATTCGCTTACCCCCTAACTATGGCCCTCTTTATGTGCAAAAGTTTCAACAAAGTTTTGCTTTTGTTGCCGAAGAACACGAAATTCCTATTGTACCTTATATGCTCGACATTATTGGTGAGGATTACCGTTATTTTCAACGTGACCGCATACACCCAAACCGTCTGGGTCAACCAATCATTCTTGATAACATCTGGCCACAATTGGAGAAGTTGTTGTGACAAAAATTAATCAGTCACATCTGCACTACTAGCGCCCATACTCAGAGGCCAGATAATGTGCGTATCGCGTGGTTTCTGGTAATTTATACTTTGTTATACAAGCCAGCACCCAATGAATGGCTGTTGGCAGGCTGCAGCGATGACCAATGGAAATATAAATCGGCTTTACGTTTACACGACTGCGTAATACTGCGCCAACCACTTCACCCTGATCCAGCAAAGGCGTCCACGCCCCTTTTTTATTTGGCAACTCGCCATGACTCCCAAGTAAGCGGCTCTTGCCTACACCGACAGTAGGTCGGTTAACCCACAACCCAAGATGACTGGCTATCCCTAGTCGCCGTGGATGCGCAATACCTTGACCATCAACTAAAAACAAATCCGGCATTTTTCCCAATTGTGAAATTGCACTTAGAACAGCAGGTAATTCCCGAAAAGATAACAAACCCGGGATATAAGGGTAGCAAGTAGGCACATCCACCACCCGGTGTTCAACCAAACTCAAGGCCGGGAAATTCAATACCGCGACCGCTGCACGTGTCGTTTTTCCTTGCTCAAGAAAACCCACGTCAACACCTGCCACTGTATTAATCGATTGAAAGCGATCTTCACGAATGACTTTTTTTGCTAAATTTTTTTGCAGCTGCATGGCTTCTTTCGCCAACAAATCCCAGGAATGTAAATTCGCAATCATCATAGTGAGGACTCACTGTCGTAACTCAGAGACAGTTATCAAAACAAAAAATTTAGTTTAAGCTTATTTAATATGCAAATCATGATTTAGCTCACATTTTTTACTTATATACATAAGCTTTTGACTATAATGTCTGTAAATACTGACTAGCAAGCTATCGGCTTAAGAGTTGCATTGTTGTGTCGATAGCGTCTTGTAACATTAATTAATTCGAGGAAGAACCGTGAACATTAAACATCGATTGCTAATATTTTTCGCCATAAGCCTTAGCATGAACCATGTGTTCGCCGAACAAACGCTTTATGTCAGTGACGAATTTGAAATTACCATGCGCACCGGCCCAGGCACAGATCGCAAAATTCTTAAGAATTTACGCTCTGGCAGCAAAGTTATCGAAATCGAAGCTTTTCCAGATAGCGGTTATTCTTTGGTGCGCACTGAAGATGGTATCGAAGGTTACGCACTCAGCCGCTACCTCATGTCTCAAGCTGCCGCAAAGGATCGTTTAATCACCGCGCAAAACCGCATCAAGAACTTGCGTAGCAAAATCA
Source organism: Gammaproteobacteria bacterium (assembly GCA_029883265.1). Classification (GTDB taxonomy): domain Bacteria; phylum Pseudomonadota; class Gammaproteobacteria; order S012-40; family S012-40; genus JAOUJM01. The sequence goes on along the minus strand of JAOUJM010000002.1, from coordinate 31,767 downwards.
AAGAACTCAAAGACCAACTCGCCAGTTTGGAAACCGACAAAAATGGTTTATCCAAAGAGAGCACTCAACTATCACAAACCAAAGAAAAGTTAGAAAAAGAATTGGAAACCATACGCCGTGTTTCAACAAATCAGATTGCGCTCTATGAAGAAAACGAAGAATTGAAAGGGCAAGTGCTAAATTTACGCCGCGAAATACAAACCGTCGAACAGGAAAACACTCAATTATTAGATCGCTCGGCCCGTGACTGGTTTATGATCGGCGCTGGTGTGTGTGTGATTGGGATTATTCTTGGCTTGGTATTGCCAAATATTCGATTTCGGCGTAAGCAGAGCTGGAGTTCCTTATAACCACCGAGCAGCACGCTTAAACTAAATGGCGTCCGGAAAACGCACGACTAAGAGTGCCGCTATCCACGTGTTCCAACTCCCCACCGATAGGCACGCCATGAGCAATACGACTCACCTTGATCTGCCGCTGATGCACTAATTCTGAAATATAATGCGCCGTAGTTTCGCCTTCAACAGTGGAATTCGTCGCAACAATTACTTCATTGATTCCCCCTTGATCTAGGCGTTTAACCAATTGATCCAAACCTAATTCATCTGGACCAATGCCATCTAATGGCGATAAACGACCCATAAGTACGAAGTACAGTCCGCGAAAATTAGTGGCATGCTCTACCGCATGTTGATCGGCAGGACTCTCAACAACGCACAACAAACTCGAATCACGAGCGCTATTAGCGCAAATATCACATAATCCGGCTTCGCTAAAATTTCGGCATTGTTGGCAATGACCAATGTCATCAAGCGATCTTTCCATGGTTTTTGCTAGATGACGTGCAGCATCTCGATTACGTTCCAATAAATGAAACGCCATACGCTGTGCTGTTTTTGGTCCGACCCCGGGCAAACAGCGCAAGGATTCAATTAATTCGTTCAGTAGTTTACTCATAACACAACATCAACACGCGCTTATAGTTGGCGATGTTTAGAATGGCATTTTAAAACCAGCAGGCAATTCCATACCTCCGGTTAACGCACCCATTTTGTCTTTAGTGACTTTCTCCAAGGTCTGCACTGCATCATTAAATGCTGCTGCAACCAAATCTTCGAGCATATCTTTATCGTCTTCCATTAGGCTTGGATCGATAGTGACACGACGCACATCATGGCGTCCGGTCATAACAACTTCGACCATGCCACCGCCTGATTTACCGGTTACTTCCATAGTAGCGAGTTCTTCTTGCGCTTTTTGCAAGTTAGCTTGCATTTGTTGCGCTTGTTTCATGAGGTTGCCTAAACCACCTTTCATTGTTGACTCCTTCAAATATCTAATCGTTTGTTTCAACTTGCACCGAGCGGGGATCCACTGCGGCACCAAAAAGTTCTTGCATGGTTTTAACATTGGGATCAGCGTTAACCGTTTCTATCGCCGATTGTAATTGCGCCTGCTTTTCCCGAGATTGTTTAATTGCCGGTGTTTCTTGCTCTATGGACTCCGTCACGGCAATATCCACCTTCACGTCGACACAATAATACTGACTCAAGGTTTGCGCCAAACGTTGAATAAAATTCTTACTCACTAAATTACGATGACTGGAAGCAACTTGTAATTGAATCGCCTGATTGCGCAAACCTTGGAACGCCGAATTCATTGCAAGCTGTCGCACCATACCACTCAAAGGCAAAATTGCTAAAGCCTCCGCCCATGCCGAAGCAGAATCGGGCAATGGTTTTGCTGCTTGCGAAAAAACCGGCTCCGGATTTTCACTAACGTAAAGGTTAGCTTCATGATTCACTTGATTTGCCGGTGCGGGAGCTGGCGCAACTGGAGCCGCCTGTACTGGAGCGGATACTGGCGCTTGAACAGATGGCGTGGGAGCCATCGCCATTTTTTCCTTATGCACCGGACTGGCTTTTGCAGCAGGAACAGACTGAGTTTTTGCCTGGTTGGTAATTTTTGGTCTGAATGCTAACATGCGCAAAACAATCATCTCAAAACCAACACGTAAATCGGGAGCAAGCACAATGTCTCGTTGCCCCTGTAAACCAATCTGATAAAATAATTGCACGTCTTCCGCGCTAATTATTTGCGCGAGTTCACTAACGGCGGCTTCAGCCATCTGCTTGCTATCCGGCACCACTTGTAATAATGCAATCTGATGCAAAATTGATAATAGTTCACTTAATGCTGCTTGAAAGTCAACGCCACTTTGAGCCAAATGCTCAATTTCATCAAGCAAACGCTTCCCATCCTGTGATGCTAGTGCATTTAACACACCATACAATGCCCGACTATCCATGTAACCCAGCATGGAACGCACAGCGTCAGCTTGAACATTACTATTACTATGAGCGATCGCTTGATCCAACAAACTCAAGGCATCACGCATACTACCTTGGGCCGCTCGTGCAACTAAACGTAACGCATCAAGCTCAAATTGAATTTGCTCTTGCTCTAATACAAATTGTAAATGTGAAACGATTTGATCCAACGGAATACATTGCAAACTAAATTGCAAACAACGCGACAAAATCGTTACAGGTAATTTTTGTGGATCAGTGGTTGCGAGAATAAATTTTACATGCGGCGGTGGCTCTTCCAACGTTTTTAACAACGCATTAAAACTGTGATTGGAGAGCATGTGCACTTCGTCGATCAAATAAACTTTGTAGCGACCGCGTGTCGGTGCGTATTGCACATTATCGAGCAATTCACGCGTGTCCTCGACTTTGGTACGCGACGCCGCATCCACTTCGAGTAAATCAACAAATCTCCCTTGGTCAATTTCCATACACGATGAACATTGACCGCACGGCTTTGAACTCACGCCGGTTTCACAATTCAATGACTTGGCAAGAATACGCCCCAAGGTGGTTTTACCGACACCGCGGGTACCTGTAAATAAATATGTATGATGTAAACGCTGACTATCCAGTGCATTAATTAATGCACGTAAGACATGCTCCTGTCCCACCACGTCAGCAAAGTGTTTTGGACGCCATTTGCGTGCTAAGACTTGATAACCCATGTCATATTCCAGTGTATGCCCATCGAAATCAATTGGAGGCGTCCCGTGCCCGCCACACCTCGGCACCCGAGTCCACCGCTACGGCTGCTCCCTTCCGGGCCTGACCGGGTTCACGGTTTATCGTCGCGAGGGGACCGGCACGGGTCACCATAACCCTTTTTATAAACCTTTTCCTGACTTGACGCTAGACAAGTTTCCCGCTAAACAAAATAACCTATTGTTTTAATTATGCTTTTATCAACAGGCCCGGCTCAACGGGGGACATAGTATAAGCGCCAGCCGATTTAGGGGCAAGGTTAGTTATGCGTCAGGAATTATTTTTCCAAAAAGAAGTGTTGCTCACCAAATGCAGGCCGTAAATCGTCTAGCCACGTCGCGCTTGATTTATATTTAGCGAAACAAGGTTTTTGTAACCATTCAGGGTCACGCCCTTGAAGGAAACGCAGTACAAAAACCTTTTCTCCATCAATTTCACATATACCTTGCACTTCAACTTTACCTGGGTCCGCGCTCATAGAGGGGCCTCGCGCGGTACACGCCAAACCGGATTTGTTGAATGGCGTCATGGTAAATTTCCCAAGCTCGTTCCAAAGGAACTTCAAAATATCGCTTGGCACCGGTATCTCGCTCGACAAACATATCGTAAGGCATAATCCCTAATTCCACTTGACGTTGCCACATACGTGCCCATACGTCGGCGCTATTATTTATATGAGCCAACAGTGGCCCTTGACTGCGTATTTCCACGCCCACTTCGCGCACACACGAAATAGCTAACTCAGCAATATCCGTATCCAGTTCACGCCAGTGATTATAATGCGCCATCAAGGCCACATGCTTACCTGCATCAATTGCTTGTCTGAGCAATAGCAATAAATCCTCCGCATCATCATCTGTAACAAAACGCTGCGGCCAAAAACTTAAGGCTTTCGTACCCATACGAATCGTCGTTATATGAGCAAAATCCTTTTGCAACAAAGGTTCAATATACTTTCGCAAATTTTTTGCTTTCATAATAAGCGGGTCACCGCCTGTAATGAGTACATCGGTGACATCTATATGTTCTCGCAAATAGCTATGTAGTGTTTGCGCATCATTAGCAGCAATTTTTAATTCCTTATCACCCACAAATTGCGCCCAACGAAAACAAAAACTACAAAAGCTATGACAAGTTTGTCCTTGTACAGGGAAAAACAAAACCGTTTCTCGACATTTATGTTGAATTCCTTCTAGCCGCTCACCATCAAATTGTGGAATATTTTTTTCAAGTTGGTTTGCGGGATGAGGATTAAGCGGTTGCCGAATATCATCGACCGCAATATTAACTTGATCTTGACTAGCATCATCATGTAATAATTTTGCAATGCAATTGAAATGCTCGGGCGATAACATATTTTTTTGTGGAAAACAAAGTTGAAACATAGGGTCGCTAGGAACATCACCCCAATTAATCAATTCATTTATTACATAATGATTGACACGAAACGGCAACACAGTCGCAACCACCCGCATTTCAAAGCGCTGCTGTTCAGATAACTGTTGAAGCTGAGGAATTTGATCCAATTGACACAAGGTATAAACTTTGAATCATGCGCAAGATTTTTTCATATGAATCAATAGAAGCCGGATTATTCATAAATTTGACATTCGTTAAAGTTCAAGGAATCGAGTCTGTTCAAGAACGACCATGCTAACAAATTCTACATAGCAATCCAAATGACAGGAGGAAAAATAAGACTTTTCTTGTGAAATAAAAATTTCCAGTCAAAATCACCAAATATTCACACGCTCTCACAGGTAAGTTTCTGCCATATATCAACACTGCAATGAATACCCGTGCAGAATGATAAGCGATAACCAAGAAATCCCAATCAACATCACGAAATTAACTGTCTCACCATGTAGAGAACTATTGACAAAGGCTTGCCGCTTGAATCGAATTTGAGCTTTAAATTCTTCCACCCTATACATGGCTAGAATTCTCAAACGAAAATTTTGTAATTATGCTAATGAAAAATTTTATTTCTGGTGGAGAGGGAGGTCCTACTCGGTAAAAAACACCTCGCCCTTCGGGCCGCCTGTGGCGTTCTCCCTCACTTTGTTTCGGTCGTCGAACCCAGCTTTTTATTAATCGAGGGTTCGAATCCTTTTGATGCTAATTTATAGTAATTGTGCCAGCCAAAAGTTTCGTTTTTTTGGCGGAGAGGGAGGGATTCGAACCCTCGATACGTTGCCGTATACACACTTTCCAGGCGTGCGCCTTCGACCGCTCGGCCACCTCTCCCAAGGTTTTTTTACCGGGGCCTAAGACTACATGAGATTGAAATAAATGGCAATGAGTGCGTTTTCAAGGCATAAATGCCTAAAAAAGTTCGATATCTGAGTCCTTACCACTAATTGTGTCATTTAAAACATGACTTGCCCGCACTAGCGCTTGGGTTACCGTACTGCCTGATTTAATTGCAGAAAATATCTCTCGTTCGTCGTCCATAGTCAGCATATTTTGTATTAAATTCATATCCACTGCTTCATCTAAATTGGACTCCAGATGCACACTTTGCAACATCTTGATGCAACGAACAGCGTGATCAATTCGCTGGGCAATACGATCATAAAATTGCATCACAATAAAACCATTTGCCAGCTCTTCATTTAAGGAATTGACAATATGAGATAATTCCTGACGAACTTGAGGATCATATGCATCCAATTTTTGTGCGAGATGTTGTGAAATTTCCTGCGACTGCGTTAAGCATGTGGTTAACTTTGTGGCAGCCTGGTCACCATCAGCTACCGACAACTGCAAAAATGCATGCGCTAGTCGCGTGGCTAATTCGGTATTATTAGGCTTGGGTAAATCAGGGATTGAATCTTTATAATAATTTTCTGCTGTATTATTCATCGGCTTATTCACATCTCTATACCTCACAACCCCTATTCTATCGACCAGGGCTTGAACAGTCTTAACCATATAAGTGTAAACTTTTACCCATTTTATTTTGCTGTATTTTGTTTAAGTGGTCTTTAGAATAATTCAATTTTTGAATTAGACATTAAAGCCTGCAATTCTTTATTTGCGTTCTTGAGCGCTTGTTTCAAGCTACTACCTTGCTGTATGGATTCAAACAAGCGTCGTTCATCTTCCATACTCAATTCCTTATAAAGGTTCATTAAACGATGATGCTGCACAGCTTCGACATCATCAACATTTTTTAAATCTGAGTGTAAGCTTTCCATGCAATGCATTGCGTGACTGAGTCGCTGAGAAACACGATCAAAAAATTGTAGGCCAACAATCGCATTTGACATATGCTCTAAGGATTGAACAATAGATTTACGAATTATTTCCGAACTTTTTAAAGCTGCACCTACTCGGGTTAATTTGTCCATTTCATTTTTCGCGGTAAGCAAGCATTTTTGCATTTTTGCAATATGCTCAGAGACATCCCGAGCAGAGGCTTCGCCATCGTCGATACTAAATTGAATAAACGCATGGGCCACACGAGCTGTGGTTTTCATACCCGACGAAGTAGTAGGCGAAGCTATTTCTGCTTCAATATTGAGCTGTGCACTATTAGTTGCGTTTGAATTCGCATAGGCTAAATTTGTGTGCGACTGAATCGTTTTGCTGTCTGTTTCTGAAAATAAATCCGTAACAATTTTTTTCATGGAGTCATCCCTTTACAATTTTTGACTCGCTCCCGGTAACAACAACTCCAGCGCCTCTAGGAATTGCATCACAGCTTCATGCAGTATAGGTTTGATGCGTGTATTGGTTAATTCTAATAAGGTCCACGCTTCCCCCATACAGGTATGCTCAAGCTTATCTTCATCGCCAATTTCCAATGCATGCGCCATAATGTTAGCAACATGTAATATACTCGCTTCTAAAATAGCCTGGTCAGCAGCGGCTGGATTATGATGATATTGGATGGCCTCAACTAATGAGGGTGGTAACTGCCACTGTGTAAGCAAAGCATGAGCAATTTGTGTATGATCATAACCCAATACTTCTTGTTCTATCTCACAGGCTTCATATTCAGAACGTTCTTTGATGCTACTGATAATTTGCGCAGCTTGTTCGGGTAAACGGTGAAATATCAAAAGCCGTCCCACATCATGCAACAAACCTGCGACAAATAATCGCTCTGGATGTAATACATTTCGGTCCCGTGCGAGAATTCGTGCCACAACTGCAGTAAAAATACTATGCCGCCAGAAGCTGGCCATGTTGGCATCGCTGGGTGAAATATCAGTGAAACTTTCCACCGCCTTACTCGCCCAAACCATGTGCTGTAATTCTTTTAATCCCACTAATAATATAGCGCGTGTAACCGTATCCACTCGTTGGTTAAAACCATAATATGAGCTATTAACAAGTTTTAACAAGCGTGCTGTCAAATCGGGATCTTGAGAAATCACCTGGCCGATATCTTCGATGTCGGTTTTTGGATCATTAATCAAGTCGTTCACCAGAAAACAAACTTCTGGTAACGAAACTAATTTATCCACACCTTCAACCAGGGCTTCGGGCGTTTTGGGGATTACTTGCTTACCCAGCATAAAACCACTTTTCTCTACATCTACATTAACAAGGTAAGCGTCCATGCTCGAAGTCATCTTGTGTAACGTCCGACTAGTGTTTTTCTTTATAGGTTGTGGTTTCTGTACAGTTTTTAAGCTTATGATTTTGCCCTAAAATTCGTCTGTGATTGGGTTACCGGCCTTTGTGCAGCATCGTGACTTGATGCTAAGATGAATTTAGGGCAATATAAACTCGTTCTATTTATTGGAGTAAATCACGATGAGTTTTCCAGATATTCTGTTCACGGTAGTGGTATTAGTTTCCATTGTGGGAATCGTATTGGCCACATCCCTCGTGATCAAAATCTATAGTAAGGAAGGCGCTCGCGGATAGCAGCGCCTTAATTTCAAAGCAGCTGAATTATTAATCAAGCCCTCATATTTAAATCAAACCCTTGGTTTTACTAGGCCAGCACAGGTTTTGGCACGTTCACGCGCTTGATTAATATCCTCGCCTCGTGCCAAAGCGACTCCCATGCGGCGTCGTTTAAATGACTCAGGTTTGCCGAAGAGCCTAAGATCAGACTCTGGAACCGCTAATGCCTGCTCAATACCGTCATAAATAAGCGCACTCGCATCAAGGCCACCATAAATAACCGCGCTTGCCGCAGGTTTTTCCAGACGTGTATCAACCGGTAAACCCAGAATCGCTCTGGCATGTAGTTCAAATTCACTAAAACGCTGAGATGCCATGGTCACCATACCGGTATCATGCGGGCGTGGACTCACTTCACTAAACCATACTTCATTTTCTTTTATAAATAATTCAACACCAAATAAGCCCAAGCCTCCTAAATCATCGGTAATACACTTAGCAATGTGCTGAGCTTTACTTAATGCCACGTCAGACATGGGTTGTGGTTGCCAACTTTCCACATAATCACCTTGTTGCTGTATATGGCCAATGGATTCGCAGAAATAGGTCTGGATTTCTCCTTCTGCATTTCGCGCTCGCACGGTGAGCAAGGTAATTTCATAATCAAAATCAATAAATCCTTCGACAATGACCCGGCCATGGTTAACCCGACCACTGGCCAAAGCTGTATCCCACGCCGCTTGCAACTGTCCTTCATGGGTAATAAACGATTGGCCTTTACCAGAAGAAGACATTACGGGTTTTACCAAACATGGAAACCCTACCGAAGCTGCTGCTTGTTGTAGCTCGTCAAAATTTTCAGCAAATACATATGGCGATGTTGGTAAACCAAGCGTTTCTGCGGCTAGACGGCGAATACCTTCACGATTCATGGTCAACTGGGTTGCGCGCGCCGTTGGAATAACTGTCGCCATAGACTCAGCTTCAATATCCGCTAATACATGCGTAGCAATCGCTTCAATTTCGGGAATAATTATATGAGGACGTTCTTCTCGCACTACATTCCATAATGCATCTGCGTCGGTCATGTTAATGGTGTGGCTGCGGTGCGCCACCTGATGGCCGGGAGCGTGATCATAACGATCTACAGCAATTACTTCCACACCCAAGCGTTGAAAAGCAATAATGACTTCTTTTCCAAGTTCTCCAGCGCCTAACAACATCACCCGGGTCGCGGTGCCGGACAGCGGGGTACCAATGCTCATGCAAAACTCCTCAGATTTTTCTTCGACTAAGGAATATTCTGCCCATGCTGATTAGACAAAGCAAGAGAATCAAAAAAAGTGGATGGCTCGCACCCGTGGATTTGCTCAGCGGGGGTGGTTGATCTTGTTCAACTATTTCGACTTGCGTGGTGTTATAACCAGGCGCACTAATCAATAAGTCAGCCTGACCACTTGTTCGATCAGTATCACGCTCCGCTTCAATAGTTACAAACTGAGCTTGATCCCAATTACTGGCATCAAATTCGAGAATGTTTGGCGATTTCATCGCTAGCGTTTCATTATTATTCTGCAAGCTTACTTCAATTCGAATTGGCATATTTGGCGGTGCTGGCAATTTCACACTTAGACTTGCTTCTCCGCCTTCCTTCACGGTGAGTTTGTTCGTATCAATCAGTAGTTGTTGCGCAGTCAATGACAAAGGTTGACTCACCTGATCTAATACATCTACAGGCAGAACACTTTGTTCACTTTGATTAAAACCCAGCTGTTGGCTTGAATTATCACCCCAAGCCAACACACCACCGGATTGAGTCAATGCAATAGATGCTTTATTCGTCGCAGCAATTATTGTGACAGCATTATCCTCAGCAGTTAAACTTGCGTGATTAATTTCGCTGGGCAAACTGGTTAAAGATGCCGATTGTAATGCGATTTGCCCGTTAAAATTATCACCCCAAACCCAAATTCTTTTATTGCGTAAAAGCGCGATAGTGTGTTGCTGACCAAGCACTAACTGATCAATCGTGCTGGGTGGCATCCAGCCCAAACGTACTGGCACAGCCTGATCTTGTTGCGTACCTAAGCCTAGCTGACCTTTGTTATTTGCGCCCCAAGCGCTAAGTCGACTGTCTTCATGAATAACAAAACTTTGATTGGCGCCTGCAACCACACGACGCACATTAGCAATACTTTCAACAACTACTGCCTGTGACGATGATTCGTTAGTGCCATTGCCTAACTGACCAAAACTATTGTCGCCCCACGCGATAACCTGCCCCGATTGCAATAATGCCACGTTATGTTTATTACCTGCACTTATTTGCCGTGCATTGCTCACGCTTAATATCATTGTCGGTGTTGCACTCGCTTGACGAACATCACTGCCTAATTGTCCTTGATCGTTATGCCCCCAAGCCCACACATTGCCATTCGCATTTAAGGCAAGGCCATGCTGTTGTCCCGCAGCGATAGCAATAATATCTTGCATATCTGCACCTGAACGATCTTGCACCAAACCGGCGAAATTACGACTACGCAATGTGGTATCACCTAATTGGCCAAAACTGTTATCACCCCATGCCCACACTTGTCCCTGTGAATCGAGAGCCAAAACAAAATTATCACCAACGGCCACTTGCACAATATTCTGCAATGGTTTGCCTGTTTGGTCGAGAACAAGACTATTAAAATGTTTTCCAGTATCACTTAAACCAAGTTGTGCAGCAGCATTATCACCCCAAGCCAGGAGTGATCCATTTTTTCGTCGCGCTACGATGGTGTTATATCCGGCAAATAAATTGGCTTCATTCACAGTGACGGGCAAGCCCGATTGACAGGCTTCAGTTGAAAAACTTTTGTTATTTCCTTGCGACTCACCAATAACGCTAGTCGCATTCACTCGGTAATGGTATTGGGTCTCGCAAAACAGATCCGTAATATTAACCGTCAGCATTTTATCACTAAACGCCGGCAATAAAGTACTAGTCGCAGTCACATTGCCATAGTTTTCGCTTTGTCCATATTCGAAATAAACACTGGTATGGTGGGTATTGGGCAAGACTAAGGCATTCAGTTTGGCGCTACTTTCAGTCACTTCGGTGGCAAGAATGGTTTGCGCCACAGGTGCTGCATCACACGCGGCAGTAGTGAAAACCGATGGCGCCGATTCAATTCTTCCACTGAAATTTTCAGCAATCGTTTTAACTCGATAATCTGTTGCACATTCAAGTCCGTTAATTAGAAAGAATGTGGTACTCGTATTCACCATACGGCTTGCCGTGATTTTCACATCGGTGGCTTGTTGCCAATATTCCATATACACTTCAGTGTCGATTCCACCGGTGTCTAAAGACACTGAAAATGTCGCACTGGTATTATCCGACCAACTCAAACGTGTTGAGTTAATTTTTAAAGGACAATCCAAGGTTTCAAAGGTGAGGTCATCACCAAATTGGGCTATGCCATCGATACTGCCATCTTCACGATGCACGCCTACACGAAAATGATACGTTGAGCCACACTGGAGGTCACCAATAAACCATTGCACTTGACGCGGCAAGGTGGCATCGCCAATATTTTGTTGTGGCGTTTTTAATTTTTTAGCTGACGTCAAACCGTATTCGAAAAACGCGTGAGACAATAAACCTGCAGGATCAACCGTTGCATAGAGCCTGGCACTAGTGGCGGTAATACTGCCGGAACGCTCGGTGACAAGTTGCGGCGCATTTTGCACGGCGCGGGTACAAGCTTTCGTTTGAAAACTGCTATTTCCGGCAAGCTGTTTAATATTGCCCGATTGCGCCACTGCTCTAAATTGATAAGTTGTACCACAATTAAAACTTGTTACGTATTCAACTACATTAACTAAACTCGATGATGCTTTAACGGCAACTGGTGGCGTTTGTAAACCGTAGGTCGTATCCACACCGTATTCAAAATAGACTTGTAAATCTTGGCTAGGGGCAGTTACTTTTGCTGGCAAACTTGCTGCGGTAAAACCAGGATTGACTACTGCACTGGTCTGAATCAGTATTTGCCCGGCGCAGGTCATGCCAGGCACCAATTGATCTGGGCTTTGCACTTGAGCACTCGCAGTACTTACAACTAAACGCAAATGAATACTTTGCCCACATTGCAAATTACTAATGGGAATCAATACTTGTTGCACATCAACTGCGTCTACCAAATTATGCGTTAAACTCTTTTGCCCATAAGTGAGATCAATTCCGTATTCCACCCACACAGCAACCGCATCACCATTGGTTTGCACTCTGGCGCTCACTTCAATATTATCAGGTGGAATCAAACCAACGCTCACGGCATCGACCGTTGGCAATGTGGCATTATTACAAGCTAGTGTCGAAAATCCATATGTCGCTGACTGCACATTAGATGAACTGTTTTTAATATTCACCCGCACTTGATACAACTGATCGCAATTCAGCGTATTAATATCAAATTGCAATATTTGTACTTGAGTGTTGCCACCGCTAATGGTTTGCAGTGACGTTTGTAAACCAAAAGTCGAATCCACACCATAATCGAGAAATACTTCACTCGCTTCACCTCGCGCATCAACCCCAACAAGAATACTTAAACTATTCGATGTGGCAATGGATAGTTCCACACTATCAATGATAGGCGCAGTGGCACAAGCAGCCGTGGTAAAATTCAGAACATCACCACTGGCGTTGCCAGCATCGGTCGATGCAGTAATGCGATAATAATAAGTCGTTGCGCAAGTTAGGCCTCTCACCGAATAATTCGCAGGTGTTGACGTAGTTACACCACCGACAACAAAGTTACCACTCTTATTATCCAGCTGTGCAGCATCTATCCCATATTCATAAACCACGATTGCCGTTAAGCCATTGGGATTTACTTGACCATTCAAACGTGCACTAGTTTGTGTGATATTACTCGCGCTGTCGGTCATGACGGTAGGCGCAGTCAATGCACAGGCCTGCGTAGTGAAAGCACTGTTAACGCCATTAATGGTTGTGCCCGCACTATCCACAACCAGTCGAAATTGATAATTCGTATTGCATTTCAACCCAGCGATATCGGCAAACACAGGTTGCAACGCGGAAGTCGCTGCTAGACTTTGACTTATGGTGACTTGTCCGTATTGAGCGCTGGTGCCGTACTCAAAGTGATAACTCAAGTCATTACTATTGCTATTAATATCCGCAGTTAAACGTGCACTATCAACCGTCACACTGCTGGCAAGCGTATTTGATATTTCCGGTAAAGCACGGGTGCAAATAGCGGTACTAAAACTTTGATTAGCTCCGAGCGTTTCACCTTGCGAGTTCTGTGCGACCACGCGGAAGTGATAACTTTGACCACAAGCCAAGCCGTTGATTGTAAGTGGAACAGTGACTTGAGTGGTATTACCCGGCACAGTAAAACGAGTGCTTTGGCTACCATATTGAATAGTTGAGCCGTAGTCGTAATAAACCGTCGTATCCTGGCCTTGCGGTTCGATGCTGGCGTTCAAGGTTGCACTATTGGTATTAATCTCAGTTGCTGGATCGGTCTGAGCAATGGGCGCACTAGGCACAGCGTTTGCGGTTGCATAAAACGCAGCTATGGTATCGCGCACATTATTTAACGAAAGACTATTGTCCGCTTGATTGGCAAGACCGCAGCTACGTGCCGCACAAGTATTGACATTTGGATTGGAAAACAATCCCACCTGCGGCGCAACATAACTCATCACCGTGCCGAACACATCGGGTACGCCATGTCCATAGGAATACGGAAACACGCCTTGGCTTGTTGCGTTAGCCGTTTCATGGGCGCTGCCCATGCCATGACCCAACTCATGAGCCAAGGTAAATTCATGACAAAGATTTTGACCATCGGCGCCTTCAGATACGACCGAAAAACCACTGGTCGCACGTAATTCAGTTCCACTATCACCGTTTAACCAAGAAACACCGCAGTTCCCATTGGTTTGAACATTAAACGGTCGAATAAAAGTGACTAAATCGGCACCATGTATTTGACGCAGCGTTGAAACAGTCGCAAACCCACCCTGGCCATTAGTCATTGCGCTAAGGATGGCAGCATTATCCAGTGTACTATCAACATTTAATTGCGCCACAAATACTGGTCGCACTTCAATACCAATTAAACTATTGGCAAACGCAGCGTTAGCTGAGGCGAATAAATCGTTTACTCGGGTTTGCAGCGTTTGTTGCGGATATTTTTGTACCAAATCACTACCATGCAAAACCAAAACATCAATCACGGTTACGTGGGTGCCACGAGGAGTAATGCTCAAAGGTGTGGCAGAAATAGAAACATTAGAGCTATTGCTATTGTCTTGCCCTGGCAATTGTAAAGCGTCATTAACATTGGCTGCCGAAACAAACTGTGCCAATTGCTCATCAATTAACCAGCCCCCTTGCACGGTCTCCTGTAAAAATAAAGATCCGGTCGGAGTTAATACTCGCCCCCATCGACTATCAACACCAAACGTGAACTGCACAAAATAAGGTGGACCATAAGCGCTTAAAACGCCTTGCAAAGTTACATCACCATTGGCATGCACAATACGATTGTTAAACTGGATATCAAACTGACGACCATCGGGTAATTGTAATGCAACAATGTCTTGTAGTGGCAAATTAACCAAATCAGGATTGATCTGCACGGCTTGAACCGCATTTTCATTTATCTGGCTCAAGGCACGTGGTCGCACGAAGGTGTTTGTTGTCGAATTTGGCAACAAAACTTGCGGTTTAGCAGTTTGGCTAATGGTTTGAATCGGCGGTAAGGGCTCACAGCCAAGCAAAAGCAGGCCAAGCCAGAATAATCCGACAAATTTTATGCACTTGAGAAAAGCGAAATCTTGATGCATCCTTTGCATCTCGGTTCCCACAACCGCTTATCTGCGGCCCCACATTGATGAATGATTATTAATTATTTATAGCTTGTGTAAGTATAACATGCACTGTCTACTCAAGTATTAAGCCAGGCTTTACAGATACACTTTACTCGACGGTTATTTGATCAGATACGACTGAATATGTTCACTCATTTGTTTTATACCCACAGGTGTAGGTGCAATAAAAGCGGGCTGCTGGTTTAACCAACTCAGTGCCGCGCTAAAATCAGCCGTTCTAAATGCTTCTTGGTCAACATGATAGACTCGTCCATGCTTTTCTAGCCAAGCCACCAAGGCTGGCGCTTCCGGCCAATCGGGACGTTCCACACAAATCACTGGTTTTTGATTGCAGACGCTCTCGACCACCATGCCATATCCTGGCTTCATCATAATTCCATCAACGCTTGCAAGAATCGTATTGAAATCGAAATCCAAGCAATGTAGCTCGCTCATATCGCAACGCGACACCTCTTTGTTAGCGCTCACTATCCAGTGAACACCTTCAAAATATGGCCAACTTTGTAAATCCAATTCTGTTTCTATACCACCCATACTTAATAAAATGATTAAAGTGTTTTCAGCCAATGCTAGTTGCTGACGCAATTCTCCTGTTCGATTAGCCCCAACTAAAGCAATCGGCCCGACGGGCTTTGTATTTTGAATAAGCGGCATTGGCATACTGGGCTCTGGACAGTAAAAAGCGTCGGCTTGGTTATAGGCCTTTTGCATGATTTGCAATATTTCATGGTTTGCTTTTGTTGCGGCGAAAAAATAATTGAATAAATCTGCCCAGTTTAAGGGACAGCATGCAATATTGCGCAAACCTAGTCGTTGCGCCGCTGCCAGCGCAATGAAAGAAATATTGCTTACGACTAAATTAGCTTCTATCTCGGCATATTCAGCCGATACTTTGGCTAAACAGGTTTCCCAATTCGCCAACAAATGCTGATATTTGCTCAGACTCGTGGCTTTATCGACAGTAAATGCTGAATGCATGGCAAACCCAAAATCATCATGACTATGAATATGTGTGAAATCTACCTTTACTCTGCTTTTAATCAAACTTGAGCTGTGACCACAATCTATAATCAGCTCTAGCTGTGGCTGCTGTTCACAAATAGAATTAAGCACCGGCGCACTCAAAGCAAAATGGCCAAACCCATGACTGGAAATACAAACTAATAATTTTTTACTCATTATTCTCGCTTTATTTGAAAAAAATACTGCAGTGTAATCAACTGAAACCAAACTAACCATGTATGTGATGTTTCTATACTCAAAACAAATAGAAAAATCAGCAACCTTTTAGGGAATATCAAAATCCACCCTGCACCAATTTGACTTGCTCAATTAATTTTCTAAGATTAATCAAGGCACAACGGAAGCAAATCAAAGACTTACTGCAAACTTCAGTGCTATTGTGATTATTTTAAGACCCCCACAATAGTGCGCATTATCTTTTTAATGTTCTAATTTGGTGCGCCAGAAGCTCAATACTGCCCTGCAGATTAGTTAGACTGTTATTTTTATTAAAGTTTTTTTATGGCACAAAGTCTGCTAATAAGCAGTCACGTTATACATACTAAATTTTAATCAAATTGAGGGAAATAAATGTCAAAGAAACTTAAACAATTAATCATCACTACGTCAGCAGTCATCGGCTTAGGTGTGAGTAGCCTAGCCTCAGCAGAGCTAGCCGGTAATGTTGGTGCAACATCTGATTATTTATGGCGCGGCACTACTCAAACTAATCATCAAGCAGCCATTTCTGGTGGTGTAGATTATTCACATAGTATTGGTATTTACGCTGGCACATGGGTTTCAAATGTAAGCTTTGCAGGTCCGGATACGGAAATTGATTTATACGCTGGTTTTGCCACAGAAGTTGCAGGCTTGGGTATTGATGTCGGCTATTTACAGTACGCTTACCCAAGTGAAGGTGCGGCAACAAATTTTGCTGAAGCCTACATCAACTTAAGCTATTCGATTGCAAGTTTTGGTTACTTCATGGATTTCGAAAACAAAACAAGCTACATGACGGCGGGCTTAGGTTATGAAGTTAAAGAGGGTTTGTCCATTGGCGCTGTATTCGGCCAATACTCTTTTGATGGTGGCGCCGGTGACTATATGCATTATGGCGTAAGCATCGACAAATCATTATCTGATATGGATGTTTCTTTTTCAATCTCAGCAACGGATATGGAATCAGGTTTAGATAAAAACCCAACCGCAACGATTAGCTTTTCAAAAGATTTCTCAATGATGTAAAGTCTGGACGACTTAAAACCGATACACAGGGCCTGCTTGCAGGCCCTTTTTTTCATCATTCAATCATTGACCCATCACACGACAACTGTTGCAATTAAACTGTGCAAATTTGTGGCACTGGCTGCCATGGAAACGACCACCCAGACATTCTGGGCAGCTTACCTATAATCAACAAAAATTTATTAGCTGCGTACCAATATTTTTTACTAGACATTGATGATGATGGTAAAGCTTCAATCGTGATAGCTTAGTGCTTGCAAGTCTCATCTCGGGCGAAAATTCCAGCAATGATTCAAACAAAAATTGCGATCCTGTCGACTGTCGAACCAACGCACGTGCCACAGACCTAACTCATTCAGCTCTCGTGGATCCGGACAGTCCAGGCAATAACACAGTTTCTCTAATAATGCTTATTGTTGATATTTAAAAATACTTACACCCTATCGCTGACTACCAAAAACATTGGCTGCGGCAATAACCGAGACGCGATGTTTGACCAAAATGTTATCAGCAACAGGTAAAGCCTGATTGCCTGAAGCTCTCGTCATGCCAAGAGAAAGGGTAAAATTCCGGCCTTTTTTACTTAATTACTTACTGCGACCTCAATCAATTGTAGTGAAAAGCACTGTCTTTTCACATGTGGCCGCGTTATATTTTTACGGTACCTTATAAGGATTTAAGTTACACCGCGTCATTAATACGACGACAACCCGGAGAGCCTAATCAAATGAACAAATCAACAATTAAAATTAGGGAATCATTCAAAATACTCAAACCTGCTCTCGGTGTGCTAGCAATCAATCTATACTGCCTAACCACAATTAGTCTTGCAGGCCCCAACACCGATGTAACTTTTAATACTGACATTAAGCCACCTCAAATATTTCATCAAGAACAACACGACATCAAAGCAGACTCCACAGGCAACTTAGTTTTTTACGTCTCCGCAAATGACAATAAAAAACTAATTGGAGTCTATATGCATCATCTTTCTATTGATGGAGCACCATTTAAAAAAATAGTTATGACACCTGACAACACGGTGAGCAGTGATCGCTTCAAAGCAAGTATTGCGATACGCCAAATCAAGCGCCCAGTGTTTGAATATTATTTTGAAGCCATTGATCAAGCAGGCAATCGAATCATAAAATGGCGTAACTCACCACTCAAATACAAGATTTATAAAGATACTCAAGAAACAAGGCCTTCGCTAATCATTTATGAGGAATGGCAGGATATCAACACCCCAACAATATGAAAGTATCGATACAGATTTTTTCGATTGCTACTCACCATCAAAAACCTTGAGCAATCAGCAAACATGCACATGCTGCCCTGGGTTTGATTTTTAAATATAGAAAATTTGTTGGTTACGCTACACCGCAAAAAATAACTCACGAAAATGGACTTACAACAATGAATATCGCGGACAAATATGAATCAATCAAAGAACTCGGTAGGGGGATTTGGCGTGGTATATACTGGCACATGAAATCCCACTCGATCGTCTTGTTGCGATAAAAAAACTTCATCAATCCAAAAATCAGGATGAAAAAATACGAGAACGTTTTTTACGTGAAGCCCAGTCACTCGCTCGATGCAACCACCAAAACATTATTAAGATGCATGAAATTTTTGAAGCGGATGGGATTGACTACATTAGTAAGGATTATATAGACGGCGAATCTTTAAAATCCAAATTACAGCGAGAAGGACAAATATCTGTTGATGCCTGCGTGGATATTTGCCTGCAAATAAGTGATGCGCTCGCACATGCACATAATTCACAATTGATTCATAGAGACATTAAACCACAAAACATTTTAATCAGTAAAAATGGTGAAGTAAAAGTTATTGACTTTGGAGTCGTCGCAATAATGGACAACTCTCGAACCGAGTTAACTGAAACGGGAACCTTAATGGGCTCTTTGCGTTATATTGCACCAGAACTGACGAAAAACAACAAAGCCGACAATCGCTGCGACATTTATTCACTCGGCGTTGTCATGAACCAGATGCTCAGCGGCGAGACGCCTTACCAAGACTACAACGCTGTTTCCTTGTTACAAGCGATTACCGACGACTCGTACCCAATACAAGTCAACATTCCAAAGTCCGCGCCACCTCACCGACACAAGCTAGTAAAAAAATGGTTCTTAAAAAACCAGGGCAGCGAATCGACTCCATGGAAGCCGTACATCATGAGCTGCTCACAATCAAGCAAGACTTGTCCAAGAAAGCGGAACCGCCCAAGGAAGCCAAATCAGCAAATAGGCATTTCGACTCAAACACACGCAAAAATATTATTACATCATCTCTCGTATTTGCCATATTAACCATCAGCATCACTGTATTTCTTACAAACAACCCCAGACCAAACTCACCCAAGAGCTCAACACCTGCAACGACTATTAACGATGCACAGTTGACGACACCGCATCACTCAGAGTTCAAGTATATTTCAGGTAAAGTCCAGCAACTTCAAACAAAACTCACATCAGCGTTTGAAGCGTTTAAGTTAAAAAATATCAATGAGAAAGGATTCAAAAACAAGTTCAACACATTACAAAAACACTATAATGAAGAAAAAATTATTATCAAACAATCACACTTGCTAGCCAGTCAAAACAAATACAACGACGCCATAGCTGCACTGAAACTCTCACTACAACATTTACAAAGCACACATGAGGATTTACTCAATTTAGTCAAACACGCAGATAATTTTATTGCTACAAAAGAACAAAACGACAAACAGGAAGCCGAAGAACGCTTAATGGAAGTCGAAGCAACCTGGTAGCGCTTAAACCATAAAACCGACGAGCTAAAAATCAGCACAAAGTCTTCACCCAAGTGGAAAAACATTGAGGAACAACTCAACAAAGCTAGAATGCTAGAAAACACATCAAAAAAACTTTTCCAGAAAAAGGCTTACTATGAATCCTTAGATAGCGCCTATGCCGCAACTCAAGTATTAAACAAGACATTAACCATTCTTAAATCAATTACAAAAATTTCACAAGCCAAACCCATCTCAACTAAAAACAAGCGCCAGATATTTTCACAACATATAAAATTAGTTGCCAACGCATTCACCCAAAAGGATCTCGACGCGATCACAAAACACGTAAACCTACTCCCCTACCAGAGCAAATTATTAAATAGTATATTCTCAGAATATATCCACGTGCAGATCTCGATCAGCTCAATTGCCCATGCTGGCAATCAAGCAACATCCGTATTAAAGATTGAAAAATTAATCGCAGAAAATAATGAGGAAATTATTCCCAGCCAGAGCTGGCGCAAAATCGAACTCACTGCTCAATTTCATAACAAACAGTGGTCAAAATTTGAATGGAAGTAACTAGGCTGCCGCAGCAAAATTTCACCTCGCGAGCAATAGCCGCGCTGGCAATAAACCCAAAATGCTTTTCTTACAACGTATAAACCGCGCTCTTTCAACGTACCCGCCTTACTCTCATCTCACGATGACCGGTTTTCCAGTGACGCCTTAGTGTTAGCTATACAGAGCAATCCAAACAAGTATAAGTCCACGACATAAGTTCTCAGTTTTTCTCTTTACAGGCTAGCAGCTTCCATCCTCGGATCTTCCCAATAGGAAGAGAGATTAACAGCGCTGAATATAATTAAGATAAGTTTGCACTGCGACCACCTTTTTTTAGCGGAAAAATCAATCTAGTTAACAGCTTGAAGCGATAATACCGTGGACATTTTTGTTATGCATTCGATTCCAGAAACCATGCTCACTTCCCATGAAACATCCACTGACCGGAATACACTTCTTGATTCTGTTGCCACCAGGCTCGCATTTTTGCAATCGCGTCCAGTTGTTTATCGATGAACCAGTCCGGCTCGAAAGGTATGTGCACACCGGAGCGAATGGTGAATTCCCAGTAGGCGCGCTGCCGATTTCCCATGGTTGAATGGGGGTGCGCGATTTCCTCGATGCACAAACCGAGGCTCCAAGGTTGGCCGTAGCGGTAGCGTATGTTGTTATCGAATTTATTTTTGTTTTCCTGCCACCAAGCTTCCCAGACGTCGTGCTGGGTACACAAGCGTTCGATTTGAATTTCTGCCTCTTGCAATGATGGCATTTTGTCTTGTTCAGTAGGATCGATTCCACTTAATATGCTCTCCGGATCGATTTCCTCGTCATCATTTTCGACCTGAACCACATTTTCCAATAACCCAGCACCGGACATTAAATGGAGAGCTTGGGCAGCCGCACATCGAACCAATTCATCGTCGCAATTCAATTCGTTCAATAGTGGTTCTATACCAGCAATCATCCCAACCACACCCATCGCATTTATAGCTTCCAGCTTTTTTTCAGGTTTCATTGTTGCAGTTGTTATCACAGGAAAATCCTGTTCACTGCCGACAAGCGCTAATAAGTGCAAATAGTTTTCTGGACAGTATTGAGGGTTGACTGAATTTGAGCGCAGCATATCCAGAGCCTGTATAGAACCCAACCAAATCCCCGAAAAGAGCAGTTCCTTGCTACTACCCTCATCGCTTAAAACGATGGGCTCCAACGCGGTTAATGTTTCTTTATGTGCGTAGCGGGAAATTGCAATACTGGTTGCCTGGCGCACTTCAAGATCACTTTCATGCAACAAGGGCCAGATTCTTTTTGGATCACCTTTGCATGCATAGCCCAAAATATCCAGAACCACTATCTTAAGCGGTAGTTTTTTTTCGCCCAGCAGGGCAACCAGCTTACCTGCTAAGCTCATGCTTATCGAATGCTTTAAAGCATTTCGAAAGTATTCAATCTGATCATCGTCTGCCTGACCGAGCTTTTCAATAATAACAAGCTCGTCTTCATCTTCGCGGGAACCCAATGCCAAACAATAACACGCGCCTGATAGCTCTTCATCGATACCGCTGGAAAGCAATTCAATGGCGATAGACTTTGCCAAGTCCTGCCCAATCATCATTGCATCCCAATGTGCTTCAATACGTTGTTCAAGCTCAGACACATCCAACCAGGATATGGAAGAGTCTGAAAAATATGAGTCTCGATCTTCGAGCAAAACACCTATTTCTGTTATATGCTCCTGATAAAGCACGATTCTAAACTCTTTTTCTGATTTAGTCACAGGCCTGACCTATTAATCTTTTACAGAACAACGAATTCTCTCCTATGCTAAAAAACCAAGAGCACTCAACATCAACATAGCAAGACATCAAAAACAGAAGCCCAACACTGACTCACATCAGCATTGATGAATAACGAAAGGCGAAGCGGCAATCACTCTCCTTCATTTTTCAGTAATCAACGTGCTAATCAGTATTCACGGATTCAGAAGCTGCAGAGTTTTAAAAAAGACTCACTAACCATGCTCGGTTAGTCGGATCTTCATAGCAAAGCTCTGCAAATGCATTTAGCAATTGCCTGTCTTGCAACTGGGCCTTTACCTCTCTTTGCAAAATACCGAGGAGCATCGCCTTGTCTCTCGAAATTATTTCACCACCAATTTTCACAACGCAATCAAACCCGCTCTTCTCTAAACCTAATTCAATGCACAGCTTCTGCGCAACCTCTTCTTCAAGCTGCATCAAGGAATATCGCCACACTGCACCGGGCAGCTTAAAGTAATCCCCAAAGGTGAATTCACTGGGCGAAAAACTCGGATTCGAAATTGATTGACTGATAAAAGAATCAAGTACCGGATCATCCTGATCCGCATCGTCCGGAATATCAAAAACCGTAGCATCCCACGAACCATACGGTTCAAATTGAAATTCACCATCTCGATGAACAACCGAAACAAACATCGGCCAATAGGATATCCCGTCAAGCTCAATATCGACACTGACAAGCACTTCCCCTTCATGAAGCTGCGAAAGAACACCGGTGACTATTGCCTCACCCAGTAGATTCACCCAAGTATCAAAACGATAACCCTGGTGCTGAGGATAGACTTTGTTTTTCAAAACCAACGACGCGACCGCTTTTGTGACATCGCCTTGAAACTTCTCATAAGCTTCTTTGCATATATTTAATGGCTGACCAGTCTTATCCCTGATTTTTTTTAAATCCTCTATCATAACAATTAGCCTTTCATGAAGGACTGAGCCAACTATTTGGACTTAGCGCTACAAATAAAATCGACTGTGTATCCAGCGGTATGCCGGGAATATTCTTTTCAACGATATTAATACCCGCATTTTCCGCTAACACTTTCAGCGCCACCCCTTCAACAAAAAACTGGCCGTTAGCAACCCATTCCTCTTCTTTCACCGCACCCTGTTCTGCTAAGTAAATATATTTTTCACGATGGTTTTGCGCAAGATCACACAAAGCCTCGCTAACGCGATCAGCATCTCGGTCAATTAACGCCGCACAATAATCATAGCGCGACGAACCCTCTTCCAGCACCGATTCAAAACCAGCCAGTTTTTGCATGAGCACTTCTTCGTTATCTCTATCTAGCAAGTAGGCAAGCAGAAAGGTGAAATAGGTATAGTCTTCGACATATTCGCGATCAGCGTTAAATGATAGCGACGACAGACGCTTTGCAAGTTTTTCTGCGGACTTGAAATCCTTCGCCGCTAGAGAATCGAACAAGGCATACGCTTCGCTCAACACAAGCTTAGGAGTCTGAGCAACTTGAAACAATTCAAAATAGACCTGCACTGATCTCAGAAAATTTTCGCTCAACGAATTCAATGAGCAACTCAGAAAATAGCCTATGATAGCAAAACGACGATAAGCACTGCTCAGCGCAATAAGATCCTGAGGCTGATTCCTGTTTGCCTCACATAGCTTGGCAAGATCAGCTATTTCTGAAAAAGTATTCGCATATATCGATGGCAAATAGGGCAAACTCATATAATGCTAAACCACTTCCAACTCATCAAGATAAACATTATTCAGACTTGCACTTTGCAGCGCCGCAGCTAGTGTCTCACTGATCACATAGCAACGAGGGTCCTCCTTTAGCCTGAAAATATGCGACTCAGGAACCAGTTTGTTCTTATCCAAAACAATCTCATCAAGTGAAACGACCAAATCCGGTTGTGACTGCAAATATGTAATTCGACTCTTCCCCGTATGCAAACATGAATGTATGGATAACGGATTAATAATCCAATGGTCTTCGCTATGAACTCGCCCCTTGTGGTTGATGATGACGATTGAATAATACTCGCCATTCGGTTCCAGTTTTTCAACAATTTCTTTTCCGCGACTGGTTAGAATAAGATAGCCCATTATGTTTCCAATGAGCGAGGGAAGTTTGATCCCTGGAGATTCCAACTGCATGGTGAATATTAGCGGCTCGTCCAAACGACCAAGCATTGACAACCCTTTTGCTACCCGATAGCTATGATCGACTAGTTCAACAGGGTCCGTATCCAAAAAAACCAGTGACGTATCCTGATCGTCCCCCATTACGTTTAACTGAAAGAATCTGCTAGTCATTTCAACGCTGCCTATCTGGAGCCAAGATTGGAAAATTTCAACTCATCCAGAGACTTTCCTTTCAGATGCGGCCCAGCTGTGATAATCGTCTTATATATTTTCTTAGATATGTCTTCCAATTTTTTCTTGGAAAGAGCGGGAATATCCGGCTCACCTTCACAATCTTTCGCTTCCTCTGCTTTTTGCTTATAGTCATCTATAACTGACCGAATCTGAAATTTTACGCGGCGCGAATAATCAGGGTGATCGGTTTCACGTCGCTTGTTCGGCTCCTTGCCTCTAGCTTCGTGCCCTCTCAAATGTCGTGGCAAACCTATCGCTTCTGCGACCACTCGATCATGTGGCAAAATAATCATGTTAATCTTGTGATTGAGATTGTAGCCGCCTTTCATTAATCCCTTTTTTATGATTTCAGTAACACCAGAAGTATTTTTTCCAGCATCTTGAATCGAGTTCTGTAAAACGCTTAAGGGGATAATGTGGTGCGCATTATGCCAATACGGCTTGGTTGCATTTTCAAAGAAATTATGACCCAGGCTGATATCCCATTGCCCCGGCCGGGGACGCTTTCTGAGTTGCAAAGGAAATAAATGCTGCATCGCGTAGTTTGAGGGTTTGTTTTGCTTGGGACCACTATAAGCAGCTGTTTCATACGAGTCCTCCTCTTTGTTTGAAGCCTTGTGATCCAAGCAAAGCGACTTATAGGCCGGATAATTATATAAGTGGGCATCATCCTGTCCCTTTAAACGCGCTTGCCAGCGATGAGAACAATGATTCCCTTCATCGAAATCGCTTATGTGGCGCCACAAGCACCCCTTGTTTGATTGTTCCTGGCCATTCATGTGAAAAGCTTCGATCTCATCTGGACTTAAATGATCGTCTTCTACTTTGCCCGCCATATTTTTCTCTCTAATTAAATTGATCGATTCGAATACATCCCACGCTACCATTTTCAGATAGGGATGTGACTAGAAAAGATTTATGAGCCGCGTAGTTTCGCGCAAACGCTCGACTCGCGATACAAATACCAATAACAGCGCTGGCTGAGCCCGTGTCACCCAGGCTTTGACATGGAACAAGCACCTCATAGTCGGATATTTTATTTGTCAGACTAACCAACGCAGTGGACAAGGCGCGCGCGCGCCATTGTTCACCATTAATGTCGGAAACAATGCTTGCGGAATATCCCTCATCCTGCTCCACACAGTCCAAAATAACTTTCGATAACGCATTTGAAAATGTGCTTTGATCTTTATCTTCTGCATCATTGTTGCACGACAACGCCCGAATCGAGCTATACACAACAGCACCACGATCAAGCACAGCCTGCTCTAACTCGACAACAATACAGGCAGCCGCTTCACCGAGACTCATCCCGGCTGGACGGCTTTCAGTCTTTACTCGATCATTCTCCGCAACCCATTTCAATGTCGCCGCATCAGTATAAGAGTCAACCCCAACCACAATCACCCGATTTAGTTTTTTACTTCTTATTGAGTCCATTGCATCAACTAAAACCGCAGCGACACCTGAATGACCTTGAGCGCAAACACTAATATTATTTTGCAAAATTCCCGATGGCAATTCTGGCAACAAGGCCTCACACAAAATTTGACGTATCACCTCTGGCTCCACCACTTCATCCACCATAAACCGTTGAGGGTCCAGAATAGGAACCGCTATGCTTAAGCCGGTTGTTTGCCAAAAAAATTCGTCACTGGAATTCAAAGCCTCGCGCTCAATCAGATTCTGTAGTGCCAGCAAAGTCATACGAGCCCATAGACCTGTCATATAAAAGCCGTTAGTTATGCCATCGATATTGTTAAGCGTGACAGGAATATCATCCTCCAAATCACGCAGAATGGGTTCGAGACCAACATGTTGCGACGGCCTAGTTAAACCGGCACGAATTGACGCGCAAGCAGTATCAACGTCATAACCAACACAAGACACCATCCCTAATCCACTTATCGCCATATCAGAAACCTGCATGCTTCCTCATCCAGTCACAGGGTTTAATTCCAGAAACACGTAGCACACGTAGCCATCTTGCTCATACCTCTCTTACTCTTTCAATGCTTTCTGGCAGCAAACACAAAGACGTTTTTGCTCTTGCATAATCACTACAATCGGCGCCTGTAAAACTGGCACAGGCGGCGTATTTTTGTCATTATGCAACATCATATCAAACGCTCTTGGAACATTCTTCCCTTCAAACTTCACGTCCATGGAATAATTGATAAACTCCGCCTTGCCTTTGGTTTTACTCGACGCAATGCCTTTCAACGCCCCCGGCTCATCGCCGACACTGGTTTTGAAATTAGAATCTTTTACGCAAACCGGATTGCCGTCGCATTTAACTTTTTTGGTGCCCTTAGCTGTGTCACTCGATTTTGCAATATTCGGATAGGGGATGGGTATCACCGGCGGACCGCATTGGGTTTTGCATACATCGGGAAAAGCGATGGTGACGCCGCTGCTGCTTTTATGTACAACCGATAAATTATTCACACCAACTGTTACGCCCATGGTTTTCTCCTTAAGCGGCTTGTTCCGCTTTTATGTATTCTGACAAATTCATTACTTCAACTTTTTCAATATCGTAAAGTCGATTAAACACGTTTTGTTGCGCACGCCATAAGATGGTTAATTGCATATCATCGGTGTTGATCAATAACGTATCCATATTCACTTCAAGTTGCTGCGGGTCTTCATATGCCATGTTTAATACTGCCACTGGTTTTTCATTAGGCAAGTAAAACCCCAGCAAACCCTCCTCGCTTAAACCATCGAGACTGACTTTTTCACCGCCTTGCAAATAGCCGTTTGCAATCAAACTGGGAAACGCCGAATTAAAAAACCTGCGCTGAAAGTTTTTTGGTAAAAGTGGCATTCGATTTTGCTGCCAGTCGGTGTCATACGTCCCAGACAAACTCAAACGCGGCTCACAATCCGGCGTAATAAAACCCAAACCCACCGGATCAGGACGATCAGTGATTTTTTTGATTAACTGCTTAGGATTTTCGATATTCGGCACTTTAACTTCATTGAGCTGCGAATGTTTAGCGATAACACCACAGCCTAGCAAATTGCGTTTTTCATAAAAATGATATTTTTCTTTTTCCGGCGACAAATCCTGACCACCAAAAGCACGCTCAAATTGAATCGGAATTTTATCAAAAGGTTCGGGCTTGCTTATGGACCAGGTTTTTACTAGCAACCCTTCGCGTCGCCAATAACGATCACCACTAACGCGTAAGTTTTGCGATAAGTTACCCACACGCAAACTCACATCCATTTGCCGCACCAATTTTCCTTTGGGTGCCCAGGCATGACCAATAAAAGCAACATCGGTATTTTCTTTGGCAAAACATGCTTCGGATGCAATCTTTAAACTACTCGTACCCGGCTCGCCCACATACTCGCCCTCTAAGCAAAGCGCCTGTTGCTCATCAGCCAAACTGAGCTTCCCCTGAGGCGAAATATCGTAAGTGCATTTAACCAAGGTTAATAACACATCCCGGCCATCCTCGTCATTTAACAACGCAAGGTCAGCAGTGAACAGTGTTTTGTTATCAATACCCTGATAAGCCACAAACAATTTACCTAGTTAATATTAACGCCCGCGCCTTTAATTTTGTTCATGCCACGCGCCCGGCTGAGCAATTCATTCCCTTTGATTTGCACCTTGCCTTCTCTGGTAAGAATAATCGTGCTCTTGCCACACTCAATAACTAAACCTTTATCCGCTTTTATCCGCACCACTTCGTCTTCAATCGTCGTTAGTGATGACAAATTATTTTTCTTCAACTGCTTATTCAATTTTTCAGGCACTTGTTGATAAGGCTCTATCAATCCTAACACACAACCCAAATCATTCGGCGATTCCGGCGCATTGTAAACCACCTCATCGCCTTCCTTAATCGCGGGTGCTGCGGCGCTCGATGTTCTGAGAAACAAACAAGGAATCACGACATCCAGATTAGCTTTGTCAGCAACATAAATCTTACCGTCCTCAACTTTTTCTACAAAGCCGTTGCGCACACCCTGAAAAAAATTTTTCAAAATAAATTGTCGTTCAGTCGCCATTGTTATTATTCCTCTTAGTTTTCGGCAATCTTGGAGCCTTTGATTTTTACATTACCACTGCCCTTGATGTTAATGTCTTTGCCTTTAATTTGAATCTTACCGTCTTTTTTCAAAATAATGCTCGCGCTGCCGCATTTCAATGTTAGTTGATCGCCAACATCAATCACGGTTTTTTTGCCTACCATGATTTGCAAGTCTTTGCCAAAATCAATTTTTCCAGTGTCGCCTATGCTTTGTTTTAGGTTTTTACCTATCGTAATTTTAGAATCTTTGCCCACATCAATGGTCTGGTTATCTCCAATCGATAAGCTCGAATTTTTCGCAATTTGTTCCGAGTGATTTTTCCCAATACTAATAGTTTGATTTTCACCAACCGATAAGGAACGATTTTTCCCAATGGTGATGTCTTCATTATCACCAACACTAATGGTTTCATTTTCACCAATCGACTCGCTGTGATTTTTACCGACAGAAATAGTTTTATTAGCGCCAATGGTTTCGGTTTGATCATTATCTACACTTTTGTTGCGATCATTGCCCACGTGCAATGTTTCATCATGTTGCACATCGCGACTGTGATCATTTTTAACCAAAGTATTCCAGTCTTTTTCAGCCTGCAGATAAATTTCTTCTTCGCCTTTTAGGTCTTCAAAACGAAATTCATTAAATCCTTCACCACCGATGGACGAATTGGATTTAATGGTAGACTTAGTTTTTTCATCAGGTAATGCATAGGGTGGTTTATTAGTGCCATGATACACCCGACCGACAATCATGGGTCGATCCGGATCACCTTCAATAAAGTCAACAACCACTTCTTGATCAATACGTGGAATATAAATCGAGCCCCATCCTGCGCCAGCCCATAGTTGGGCTACGCGTATCCAACACGAACTTTTTTCATTTCTCTCACCTAGACGATCCCAATGAAATTGCACTTTGACACGCCCATGTTCATCCGTATAAATTTCTTCACCACTAGGACCGACAACAATCGCTGTTTGCAAACCTTTAACTCGAGTTTGAACGGCGCGTCGTTGCGGGCGAAAAGGATTTTTTGAGGGAATGCATTGAAATTTGGCTTTATAACGACTGGCTTCGCCACTCGCACCTTCTTCAAGCACTTGGGGTTGCGTTCCGCTATGACTCACGCGTGTAAGCAAATATTCTTGGTTAAAGCTATCGCGTGGATTATCTTCCAGCGTAAATAAAAAACCCGGCAGCAAGCGCTGACAATCAGCGGCACCTTCACCGATTTCACGTAAACTTTGCAATTCTTCAATACGAACTTTTGCGATTCGTTCGCCATCGCTGGGCTGAATATAATAACCGGGATATTCGTAGACTTCTAATTCGGTTTCTTTTTCTGCCGCCGATGATGCTTCCAAACTTAGTGCCGGTTTTTTGAAATCAAAATCGCGCATGGTAACTGAACCCGTGCGCACTTGTTCTTTAAAATAGAAATGCTCGACGTGATTGAAGTCGGGCACGAGGCCGGTGCCATCAAAGTGAAATAAGGTAGCAGGGCTAGCAATTTCTTCATGAATAGAAGCATTGTCGGCGATCACCATTTCCAATTTATTTTCCGTATGGCGAAAGAAATAGAAAATTCCTTCGGCCTCCATTAGGCGGCTAATAAAATTCCAATCGGATTCTTGATATTGTACGCAATATTCACGCATCTCATAATTGGCTTGAACATTTATACTAAATTGATCACCCGCAATGCCCGCATCAGTTAAAACAGATTGAATAATATCCGGCGTTGATAAGTCCTGAAATATGCGACTATCCGTGGTCAACTTTAAACGCCACACATGCGGAACCAATTCAATATCATATAAAGTAAAGCGTCGACCGTGTTCAACCTGACGAATAGCGCTAATAATGCCGCTCATATAACGAGGATCACTATCATCCACACCTAAAACGGTTAAACAGGCGGGTTTACCAACAATATCAGAAAACTCTAATTGATCATCTTCGTCGGCAATTTGAATTGAATAATTGAATAGCTCTGAAATGGCTTCACTGCCTGAGAAACGCACAACACGTTGCGGCTCGGCGCCATCAATAGAAAATCCAAAGCGCGCTTCATTGGCTTTTATGGAAAATAGCGCGTTTGTTTTATCACCTACTGCTTCCATATTATGCGTTCTCCTTAACTAGGCTTGCTTATTCCGGTGATATTAACATCTTTTTCTTAATTTCCCGGGGAACCGCTCATTCTACGCTCATAGTCACCGAAGTTAAATAGTGCGTATGGCATAGCTTTCTTGAACCCAGGTCATGCTACAGGGCTATTACATAACCAACGGATTATTCAATCTTTTTTGGGAATTTCTCGGGATTTGGTGAGCGAAAATTGTAAGCAAATTTCGACAAGCTCATGGACATTGCTTTATAAATATACTTTAAATACTGTTGATTTTAGTGTTATGCCGCAGTCATTTTGTAATGCACACTTTTCAGGTACAACAAATCTTCATCGAGTAATAAAGACTTACGATAAGTCAGCTGAAGTAATTGCGCATCAGGTTCAAGCAAAACCGTATCAAGTTCGAGTTTTTGATTGATGATGTGCTGCTTGACATAAAAACTGGCTTGAATTGATAAAACCGGCAAAGTGAGTTTGAGAATAGCTTGGTGTGGATGCAAGTGAGTTAAAATTATTTGCTCACCACCACGCAATCCTGCCGAAACGATTTGATCTTGCGCCACTACATTAAAAAATCGTAGTTGAAAATCTTCGGGCAATAATGGCGCACGAGATTGTTTCCAGTGCTCGTCAAAACTACCGGCATAAACTCTGCGTTGTGACCAATTAGATGAAACCACACCTAAGGCGCAAGGCGGAGGGCGATCTTTACTGCCACGTAACAAGGCCTTGGGATACTCTAAGTTTGGCAAGGCTTGTTGTCGATAAACTTTTTCAAAACCTCGCCCCACAGGATTGGCTTCATAAAAACTAAGCTCGTCGCCTTCAACGACAGGACGACCACCATAGGCGTGCTCATAATTTACGGGAATTTTCTCAACTGCTTGCGGTGAGCTAGGCGCATAACCCATTAATTGTTTACTCCAAACCCGATGCCCACTAACACGAATTTGTTTATTCACATT
>JAOUJM010000361.1 GCA_029883265.1 Gammaproteobacteria bacterium | reverse complement strand
AGTCCGCATATTGGATCGGTAATGGGGGTAATGGGTTTTCGTCACCCGCTTGGTAGGCTTGATAAAGTCGACTGAGTTCGTTGACCAGTAGCCCTATCGACCATCCATCGGATGCAATGTGATGCATTGAGATTGCAAGCCAATGGGTAGATTGATCAACGACAATTAAACGAGCTCTAATAAGTGCTTCATTTCCAAGATCAAAGGAAGTACTAAACTCCATATCTATTAAGTTTGGTTCTGATATCATCTCTTTTCTATCAGAAATAGATAGATCATTTACAGTAAATTCAAATGAGAGATCCTGTAATATGACTTGGGATGGGACGCCATTTTGATCAGCCTGAAAAACAGTTCTTAGGCTTTCATGTCTATCAAGAATCGTTTGAAACGCATTAACTAAGGCTCTACGGTCAAGTTCCCCTTCCAGGCAAAGCGCTAGAGACAAATTATAGTGTGCACTACCGTTCTCTAACTGATCTATAAACCAAAGTCTTTGTTGTTGAAATGTTAAGGGAATGTTGGTGGTTCTAGGTGCCACAGATATATTGTGTTGGTTTAAGCTAACATTTCTTTTTTTCTCACTTATCTTCTCTGCAAATTGTTTAATAGTGGGGTTTTCGAATAGAAGTGCAATTTCAATTTCGACGGAAAACTCTCGACAAATATTGTTGGTAACTTGTGTCGCAAGCAAGGAATTGCCACCCAGATCAAAGTAATTGTCATTAATCCCAATAGGAGATATGTGAAACAATTGCGACCATTGATTAGCTAAGTAGATTTCTTCATCTCCACTAGGCGCAACGTATGTGCCTAAATGCTTCGGTCGATTGTTGGTTAATGTCTTGAATGACTCGGTAGACGGTGAAAATGAATTATCTGAGATGGAGATATTACTCTCACGGAGCATCATATCGAATTTTCGTCGAGCAAAATGATATGTTGGTAATGATAACGTTTCTCTGTCTTCGCTCGAATTGTATATATTCCAGTTTATATCCGCACCAGAAACAAAAAGCTTAGCAATTGCACTATGGATATGACAATCACTGCTTGTGTTATCGTTTATATGAGGGAGTGTAGTTACCAAAGAAATGGATGGATCATAGTCTTTGTGACAACTAGCAAATGTTGAAAGTGTATTACCCGGGCCGACTTCAACAAATATAGCATTTCTATTTTTTAATAAAACACTGAGACCATCACTGAACTGCACAGTTTCACGAAGGTGTCTCGTCCAATACTGTGCAGTAATCTCGTTTTCTGCAATCCAATCACCAAACACATTACTTATGTAATTAATCGATGGCTTTCCTATTTTAATAGCTTCTAAGTTCGTATTGAATTCGCTAAGAATGCCATCCAAAAGTTGAGAATGAAATGCTTTGGATGTTTTCAAACGACGATATGTAATGTCATTTTTTGATAAGGAACTTTCCAACTCTTCAATTGAATCAATTGAGCCAGATAACACACACATGTTGCTGCTGTTCACTGCCGCGATAGCTAAATCTTTGTTTAAATATGCAGATAATTCTTTCACAGATAGCTGAACACTTGTCATGGCTCCTGCGGAGGACTTAGACATAAGCTTGCCGCGTATAGCAACTATTTTTAATGCGTCAACCAGTGATAGCACCCCAGACACGCACGCAGCAACATATTCTCCGATACTATGACCAATCATGCCGGAAGGTTGTATGCCCCAATGTATGAGAAGTTTTGTGATTGAATATTCAATCACAAAAAGTGACAACTGTGCATTTTCCGTGTTGTAAATTAGTTGATCTTCCTGCGTGAATAGGATGTCAGTAATACGCTGTTCAAAAAACTCTTCGGCGATTATTGAGCATTTGTCAACGGTATCACGAAAATATTTCTCTGATTCGTATAATTCTTTTGCCATATTTTTGTATTGAGAGCCTTGTCCCGGAAACAAAAAATATATTTTAGGCTTGTCTTCACTTTCAAAATGAGAATTGAAACACTCATGGTCTCCCAGTTTTGCGATTAAGTCTTTTACGTTTTTAGCTACATATGCCTGACGATACTGAAAAAATTGGCGTCCAGTTTGTAACGTGTAACCAATATTTGCTAGATTGCTTTCGCTATGCTGTTCTAAATAACAACCTAGCTTTTTTGCATTTTCTAACAAAGAAAATTCGGTTTGTGCCGAGAGGGGAATAACTTGCCATTGCCTTGCTTCCTTGTGTTGATTGATGCGACTATATTCTTCTAAAATCAAATGCGCATTCGTTCCGCCAATGCCAAATGAGCTAACCCCAGCACGCAAGAGTCCTTCACTTTGCCAAGTTGTTGTTTCTTGATTTACAGTAAAAGGAGAATTTTCAAAGTCTATGTTTGGGTTTGCACTAGTGTAATGTAATGTTTTGGGAATGATTCTATTTTTTAATGAAAGAACCGTTTTTATAAATCCTGTAATACCCGCTGCGGCGTCCAAATGACCAATATTGGATTTTACAGATCCAATACTGCATCGTTTAGTTTTTGATGTGTCAAATGCGAGCCTAAGTGCTTCTACCTCAATGGGATCGCCGAGGAATGTTGCCGTTCCGTGGCATTCTATATATGAAATTGATTCTGCATCTATTTCGGCAGCGGCGTGAGCTGACTTAATCACTTCATATTGACCTCTGACGGAAGGGGCTGTGTAACTCACTTTGTCATTGCCGTCATTGTTTATGAAACTTCCTTTTATCACTGCAAAAATATTATCTCTGTCGGCAATTGCATCATTAAGTCGTTTTAGAACAACCACCCCAACGCCTTCACCCCCTACCGTTCCTTGTGCATTTTTATCAAATGTGCGGCAATGACCATCTGGCGAAAGAATCATTCCTTTTTGATATACGTATCCGGCACTGAGAGGGTTTATAGATGATCCTGCTGCGATACCGATATCACATTCACCTGAAAGCAGCGATTGACAAGCAAGGTGTATGGCGACAAGTGATGTTGAACATGTCGTTTGTATATTAATAACCGGGCCAGTTAAATTTAAACAATATGCTATCCTTGATAAATAGAACTCTCTCTCAATTAGTGTTTGGTAGTTATATAGTTCGGAAGGATTGTCCCCAAATTTTTGAAAGCACTTCAATTGCCAATTTCTATTTTCAGAAGCTCCACCAAAAAGGCCGATTTTTCCCGGATATTGCAGAGGATTGTAGCCAGATGATTCCAGAGCACTCCAACAATTTTCAAATAAAAGACGAAGTTGAGGGTCAGCTATTTCTGCCTCTTTTGGGGTAAGACCAAAAAATTCATTGTCAAAATACAAAGAACGTTTCAAGGTTGCTTTGCGTCGTACATAATTTGATTGTTTATATACAGATTTATCTATTCCTAATTCATTCAAGTTTTTCTCGGGTATGTCTTCTATTAGTTCTTTCCCGTTCAATAGGGCATTCCAAAACTCATCAAGTGTTTCAAAATCAGAATACCGGCCAGACATTCCGATCACGGCTATTTCTAAATCAGTATGATCACTATACTCGTCCATAACTACGCTTCCATTCGTGAAGTTTTAGAAAGCGTCTTTCGACGCCTAGCTAAATTATTTACTCTAGGTTTTTCTTCAATTAGATTTGTTTCATGTGGCGCTAAGTATTTAGTCATTTTGCTAACACTAGGGTATTGAAAGATATCTGTGACTTGTACTTTCGCATTCAATTTTGCATTGATAATATTGAGTAGACTTAGTACTAATACAGAGTTTCCTCCGATATCAAAAAAGTTATCATGGATACCGACACGTTCCAGTCCTAAGA
>JAOUJM010000360.1 GCA_029883265.1 Gammaproteobacteria bacterium | reverse complement strand
GCCGCGACCCGTGGTTAAATAATTATTTTCAATAAGCGCATTTTCGACACCAATTAAAGTGAGCGCAAAATTTGCAAATCCACCGAGACCACCTGAACCACCATAGCCACCTTTGGCTCCACCACCACCAGAGCCACCATGACCACCAGGAACATTGAAGACGTTACCAGAAATGGCGCCGCCACCTCCGCCACCGCCACCGCCACATCCAAAACCACCGGCTCCACCTTCCTGCCCGGTTGCAGTAACATAGCGCAATGCAACTTCATCAAAACTGTTAAACGCTTTACCCGCTATAGTTGCATCATCACCAGACAATCCGGCTGCGCCTACTTGTCCAGGACCACCATCACCCGGTGAATTGGGCGCGCTGACACCACTATTGCCACCTTTTGTAACTGTGCCATTGCAACTGCCATCCAGTGTTTCTCCTTGTTCTCCAATAATCTGTTGCGGTGTCGCGCCTTTACCGCCTCCCAGTCCACGAGTAGATGCAGGATAACCAGCGCGGCTATACATTAAGCCTGGCGCAGTCGTTGACGCATCGGAGCCTGCCCAACCATCTAAGTCTAAATCGAAGCTAGACACCGTGTTGACTCTGTCACCAGTGTCACCGTTATGAATAAAATTATTACTTACGACAACTTCTACAATGTCTTGTAAGTTGAGTGCCATATTATGAGCATTACCACTACGTGCTGTGGATTTATTATTTCCACTGACGGTGAGTGCGTTATCACTTATGGTAACCATGGCGCTACTATTTCTAATGTTCAATGCACGCATTAAGCGTCCATTACTATCGCTATTATGCACTCGTAAGTCCAAACCAGAAAAAGTCAGCGGTGATGTGATATCCGTAAAAAATAATCCCTCTTGATTCAGTAATATCACTGTCTTGTTACCCGGCTCATGCTGATTATCAACAGTATTCACAAATCCAACATCGCGGCGCCACAATTCATCATACCCACCGTACATGCCGATGTTTCCTGAATAACGAGTGATTGCATCGATGGTTAAGGTGTAACGAGTATTACGGTCATCGGCGGCGATATAAATATCTGCACCTGCATCTAAGGCCTCAGCCGTAGTCAGGGCGTGATTGATAGTGGCAAGCGGTTGCCAACGGGTTCCTGAATTCGTATCAACACCTCGTTGACCATCGACAAATAAGGCATTATTAATTCGATCCATGGCATGTAGCCGAAAAACTTGCACATCTTGGCAACCCACCGAATTACTGAGTGTTAATTCCAAATCAAAACTATACGCGATATCGATTGATGGAATCGCCAAGTCGCGACTATTTGCTGCATCATAATTTAAAGTAATATCCACTGGCGCACTACCATGCGGCAGATAACGCCAAGTATATCCATTGGCAATATCGGATTGAATATTCGCACGAAAAGTCAAAGGTGTTTTTGTTGGTACTTCAAAATAAGGTATGCCGTCGGGTGAATCACTCATAGCAGTTTGTATGTTTAAGCCTTTGCTGCGGACAACGACTGCTTGGGGCGCATTGCTGCAACCAAACACATAATTTTGATTATCTCCACTAACATTGCCTTTCGCGTCTCTAACTTGCACACTTAAAGCAAGATCCGTGGCAGCCTCGCTCACCGGTATGGTAGCCGACCGACCTGTGACAATTGTGTTGTTAGTGCTATCACCAAAACTTGCCGCAAGACCATCAAGACGATAAGCAATGCCATTGCATGCTGTATTATCAACACAACTAACTTGAATATTGTTAAACGCACCGCTGGCATAAGTTCCACCGCTGGCACTGAATTGAATAACCGGCGCTATTGCATCGCCGTGAATTAAACCTAAACGGTTATCATCTACTTGGTTATCAGAGTTATTATCTAGACCGAGCAATTCTCCATCTTGATTTAGGATCAATTTAACATTTTCGCATAGGCAATCATGATTAGTGACAAGATTGACATAACCATTTCTCTCAAGTAAAAAATAATCAGCCACTGCATCGGCGTTAATATCAATTCCCGTACGGGTACCACCACCAATTTGCAGGGCCTTAATCGGTGGCACATAGAGCAGCTCAGGTACCTGATTCGCATCCAGATCAATGCCATCCGCGAGCAAATCTCCGTTCATATCGATTTCACTGAAAACGCTACAGGTGTCAGTATTATTGAGCAACTTACCCGGCTCACTACAACCCACATGAAACGTTTTTTCAAGAATTTCACTTTGCAAACCCGCCGCATCACGCACCATTAAACGAATTATATTTTCACCAACCTTTAACGGGATCTGAACATCATTGTCTATAGTCTGAGAAATACCACGGCGCACAACACCAAAGTCAGGTTCATCAGCCCCGTTAACGGTGAATACCATGCCACTACAAACCACATTATCTTCACAGCGCAAATGCACTTGGTTGGCAGTTGCGTTTAACGATCCGCCTTCATTGGAGCCAGTGCTTTGCATGATAGATGCGGTCGGTATTGTTTGATCATCGCGAATTTGTTCAAACAAATTATTATCGCTGAGTTTGTCATTATTAAAGTCTAACCCAATTAAAATGCCTTCATTGCGAACTAAAAATATTTCGTCACCACTCGCATCGATTTCGTGATTAAATCGCAGGGGCTGATTTTCTGCTTGTATGAGATAAAATTCTGCCAATTGATCACCACTAATATCAATGCCTGTGACATTGGCCGTACCAAATGGAGTTTGTGTGATCAATTGATTAGGTTCTACGTAACGCAATTCGGGGAGAGGGTTATTATTTATTAAATCCATACCTCTCGGTTGAATCCTACTAACAATGCTAGGACTAACACAGCGTCCATCCGAATCCGTAAGTTCACCAGTATTCGGACATTGCAAAGCAAAGTCGATGCTGTGTAAAGTTTCACGGTTACCCAATGCATCAATGCCTTGGTATTTTAAAATGAATCGACGAGAACCAGGGCGAGTATTCAACGCTAGTGTTGCTTGCACACCGGCTAGTATAATTTGACTTTGTTCAAAATCTGGTTGGCTCGGTGATTCACCGCTCACTTGAAAAATCTGGTATGCAATGGCACTGCAATAATAATTGTCCTGACAATGCAGTTTTAAAATTTGCCCGCCCTGATAGGTTCCGGAAAGAAAATCATTGCCCTCGCTGTTTTCATCCACATGAATAGTGGCTCGGGTTTGTGGTACGATCTCGTCCTGTAACACTTGTGCTAAGCGATCATCATCCACCACGCCATCACTATTTTCGTCCAAGCCAAGCAAGACTTGGTTTTCATCTCGCACCACAACCAAGACTTTGGCGCCATTATTATTTGCATCGACAATTCGTGTTTGATCAGACGTTTTTTGCAAGTAATAGTCAGTCTGGCCGTCACCGTTAACATCAAGACCAGTATATCCATCTTCGTCTTCTGTGGTAAACAACAGGTCGATGACCTGATCGCTATTGAGATCAAGACCATCTGCTTTTTCATCAAGGTCATAATCAACTTTTACCAGATTGATGCATTGCTCACGGCTATCCATCAGTTGTTCAGCAGGACAGTGCTTAGAATGATTATCCGCTTGATTGCTCGCTTGTTCCACTCCTGAACCACAAGCTTGAAGAAAAAAAAGAACGAAGAAAATCGAAAGGACTCGCCACATAACACACTCCTGCTTCCTGGTAAACCGTAGAATAGTTCTGAACCAGTTGTAAAGTAGATTTTTTTTATAGTTCAATTATACCGCCAGGAATCCAATTTCTATAGTGTATTCGACAATTATCTACTCACTATTTTTAGTCGAGCAAATT
>JAOUJM010000359.1 GCA_029883265.1 Gammaproteobacteria bacterium | reverse complement strand
GGAGAGCACATCGGCGTGGGCTTGGCTTAGATAGGATTTATTGACAAAATCACTTAAGGAAAAAATCGGCATGACGCCTGGCAAGGGATAGTCGGAGCCTTGAATTAGACGATCATGCCAATCGCTGCTGGTGTAAATTTTTTCAAAATTGTATTGGCGTCGATTGATTTGGGTAATCGCGGAAATGTCGCCGTACAATAAATCGCGGTATTGCGGTTCTTTTAACAGTCGTGCGAATAATTCAATGCTTTGCACTTTTTCATCGCTTGCGGGATTATCAATATCTAGGCTGGTACCCACGCTAGCGCAATGCGCGGCGATTACTTTTACACCTTGATCCAGGGCGCGACGCAAGCGTAAGGGATTTCCGAAAACCTGAAAGTCCCCTGCTTCTACGGCATGTTCTGAACCCGTGTGACATAACAATGGTGTTTTGGTTTCGACCAGGACTTTATAAAACTCATCGCACTTGCTCGAACTCGGATCGATGCCCATGGCTTGCGGTAACCATTTAATGGCGCGTGCGCCTAGTTGAATTACACGTTTTAATTCATCAATCGCATCCACTCGATAGGGATGAACCGAGGCTATCCATTCAAAACGATCCGCATGTTGTTGTGCGATTTTATAGGCGTAGTCATTGGGTGTGTGAAACGGGCTGGCTTCAAGCACTTTTTGACCACGTTGATCATATTGATAGTCGAATGCGACTAACATAAATTTTGCGCCAGTGGGAAATTGTGACGCTAATTCATATAGCCGTTTAACAAACGCATTGTCCACATTATTTTCTTGTTCCGCGCAAGCCGCGTTCATATAAAAACGCAATTGTGCATTCTGTAAAAAATGCCAAAAGGATTGCATTTTTGGATTAATCCAAATGCCGCTTTGATTATGCCCCAAACCAATTAAATGCACATGGCAATCTCGATACTGACTTGCATCGATACCCTGCCAGCATAACTCGACTAATTCGTTAACTTCAGGCGGAAACTCATTTAAACTTTCACAAGGATTCCATATTCCATCTTCTGGCCAATAACGGAAACCCGTTAAAGGCAAACATAGACCTGCGAGTGTTGAGGCTGACAAAAGATTGAGAAACTGTCGACGTTGCATTATTGAAAGTTGACTTCCGCTAATTGTTTGGCTTGCACATAATCGGTTTTACCGGTACCCAATACCGGAATGTCTTGGTTGGCCATAATTTTCTTAGGCACATTGAGTTCACTTAATCCGGTTTCTCTTGCTTGAGATAGCAGCTGTTTACGATCGGCTTCGGCATGCGTGGTTAATAAGACAATTTGTTCACCTTTTTGTCGATCCGGTAAAATAATTGCGGCGTTACTCGCATCCGGCCATGCTTTGTTAGCCAGCGATTCTACGGTGCTAAGTGAAACCATTTCGCCGCCAATTTTTGCAAAACGTTTAGCGCGTCCAGCAATAGTAATGTAGTCATTTTCGTCCAAAACAACAATATCACCCGTATCATACCAGCCCTCACCTAAATCGGGATGCGACGGTGGAATGATTTCACCGGGTTGATCATGCAATAAATAACCTTGCATGACATTTGGTCCGGACACCCACAAACGCCCGCCTTCTTCAATGCCCGGCACGGGTTCTAAAATACTTTCTATGCCGGGAAAAGCACGGCCAACAGAATCCAATTTTGATTCTCTAGGGGTGTTGGCTGAAATCACAGGGCTGGTTTCCGTAGCACCGTAGCCTTCATAAATATGTGCTTTGTATTTTTCTTTCCACACTCGTCTAACTTCAGGCGTGAGTTTTTCTGCGCCAGTAAAAACAAAGCGCAAATGCGCAAAATCTTCTGGTTTAGCATAACGCGCATAACCCGCAAGAAATGTATTCGTGCCAAATAGAATGGTGCAATTTATATCACGCGCCAATTCAGGAAT
This sequence comes from Gammaproteobacteria bacterium, assembly GCA_029883265.1. Lineage (GTDB taxonomy): Bacteria > Pseudomonadota > Gammaproteobacteria > S012-40 > S012-40 > JAOUJM01. The sequence continues at coordinate 1,897 of JAOUJM010000359.1, read as the reverse complement.
TATGCGGTAATGCAAGGGTGATGGATATAAAAACACATGCATGCCGGTAGTCATGGTTAATAAGGTTGCTACGCCAAGGCCAAAGGAATGAAACATGGGTAAGGCATTCAATACGACATCACTGGCAAAAAAATCGATTTTTGATTCGAGTTGTATCATATTCGTTAGCAGGTTACCGTGACTGAGCAAGACACCTTTAGGTAAGCCTTCCGAGCCGGATGTAAATAAGATCACGGCATCTGAATCACGATTGAGTTTATTTTTGTAACAACGTCTGTATAAATAATCGGATTTACTATATAGCACGCCTTTGAGTTTATCTTTGAGCGAAATTGTTTTTGCAATATTTTCCAAGTAGATCACATTGACTTTGTTTTTCAGGGCTAAAACTTCTTGATGCAGTTCTGCTTTTTTTATAAATTTCTTGGAAGTAATCACTTGTTTCAACTGCGCGGTTTCACAAGCGGCAATCAAACCACGTTCACCTGAAGAAAAATTTAACATGGCGGGGATACGACCTTCGCGTATCAGTGCAAAAAAACTAACCGCGCAGGCTAATGAATTTGGCAGCATAATACCAATACGTTCTTTGTCTTCTGTGGCTCTTGCCAAGGCCGCGCCTAAAACCGTGGTTTTCAAAATAAGATTATTCAAATCCATGGGTTTGCGCTCAATGTCCTCAAGCACTATGCATTTTCCGCCGTTGATTTCCCGCGACTCCAGTACAGCATCAAGTAAGTTCTGGCGATAATTACAAATATCAAATCGAATATCCGTCATTAAGCGCGCAAGATTATGAGAGTTTAACGTTTGGCGATTATTGGCATTAAGTTTCTCCAAACTTTTTAATACAAGATTATTTCTCACCACACCGATTTGAACTTGCCGAAACCAATGCTGTTGAGTTTTGCCTTTAAATGAAGAAAAGCGGCTACGATGCGCACCGTTAATGCAAATTGGAACAATGTCCGCTTGGCAGTGTTTTAACATATAGGCGATTCCGGGCGCTTCTTGGTTGATATTGCCACTGCCATCTAAGCGCGAGGGTGGGAAAAAAACAAAAGTTTCTCCATTATTAATTCGTTTCAACAAGCCTCGAATCGCAAAAGGATGCTTAGAATCCAAATAAACAAATTTTACTGAGCGTGCGAATAAGCGGTGCAACCAGTGTTTTTGATAACACGCATCAATCACCACTGTGACCGGTTGATCTAAGTAGATGCTTAAGAACCAGGGATCGAGAAAAGAGCTGAAATTGCAGATATAGACTTTTTTGTTTTTTTCGATAGCAGCAAAGGCAGTTTGATCAAGCTCGACTCGAAATAAAATGTTTATTATGATTTTTAATACCATTCATAGCCCTCCACTAATTTCTCTCCGTTTTTTAATACTTTAAGCCATAGTCGTGTTTGCCAAATAATAGCAATCTGCTCAAGGCCTGACTAGCCTTTCTTAGTGTTTGAAACAATGGTTATGAAATTGATAATAAGCTTGAGTTAATCAACTTGGAATAGGGTTTTGCCATATGGAGTTGGTTTTCATGGACTACAGGACTTATGAACACAAACAAGACAAACAATCCCTTATTAGAATATGGTCATGGATTTATGCTTGCCTGCTCTCATGCAACACCCAGTCAGGATTTGTTAGTGAGCAATACAATATCCACTAAGTAGGTTTTCATAGGGCTTGTTAGGCAAGCGTGGGTTAATCAAATGCAACAGTTTTGATTTAATCTTTCAAAAGAAATTGTTTCCTGCGTTTTGTTTATAATTCAATTTAACGCATGGTGAGTTAGACCCTATGCTGGCTTCAAACTTTCATAAAAACAGAAAGTTTAATTCACAACGCTTAGAGTACACCTAGACTACGCGCTGCTAGTGGTGAATCAGATCAT
>JAOUJM010000110.1 GCA_029883265.1 Gammaproteobacteria bacterium | reverse complement strand
TGCCTCACGGCTTGGCCCTTGCCATTTGCTAGTAGTTATCGTCTAATTGATGAATAGAAATTGGACGGTGATTTACCTACAGAGGACTTTCACCTCATTAGTTAATGCCCATGTCGGGCGTACACAATGCGCTCGTTGGGACGCTCCTGACGTCGCGCCCCACAGCTTAAACGTTCAATATCCAACAAAGGAGTGAAATATGAAACTAGGATGTTTTTCAATTAGTTTGTCTGTAAAAGATCTGAATAAATCTAAGTCCTTTTATGAGAAGCTTGGTTTTGAAGTGTTCGCAGGCAACGAATCACATGGGTACTTAATAATGAAGAATGGAGAAACAAACATCGGTCTATTCCAAGGGATGTTTGAAAACAACATTCTGACTTTTAATCCTGGATGGAATCAAAACGCGGAAATGATGGGTACATTTGATGATGTACGGGAATTACATCAGCAATTAAAATCGAACGGTATAGAAATAGTAGATGCCTCAATCAGTGGAGAAACTGGCCCATCCAGTTTTTCAGTGGTAGATCCCGACGGCAATCAGATTCTAATCGATCAGCATGTTTAAGAACACTAACAAGTCGTTTAAAGAGTGGACCGCCTCCTGCATCGGCGGCCCTTTAACTTCGCGTTATATTTTTCGAAGGCTAGGAGGTATTGATTAATGACGACGAACTACCAATTTAAACGGTTATGTGCCGGTAGGGATTATATAGCTGACAACTACCTCGATCCGTTCAGCTTATCCCGCGCTGCCAAAAGCTCGCATATGTCTCAGTATCATTTCTCACGTGTTTTTAAGAAACTCTATGGTGAAACACCGAATGAATTCTTGATTAGACTAAGGATTGAAAAAGCAAAGAAAATGCTTATTACAGAAAACTTGAGTGTCTCAGAAATTTGCGAACGAGTAGGTTATATTAGCCTTGGTAGCTTTTCTTCACTCTTTCTCAAGCAAGTGGGTATGCCACCGACTTTATATCGTCGCACTTTGTGGGCTTTGTCCAGCGAAACTTTTCATTTCCCATCGCAGATTATTCCTGCCTGTTATGCATATCATTTTCTCGGTAAATCGGCGAATTGAGCAATATTGGAGAAATATAGTCCTACCTCTATCGATAAAATAACAATAATTTAGCAACGAAGGATATAGAAATGATCAAATCAATAGCACACGTAACCGTATACGTTCTCAACCAGGAGCAAGCCCTAGATTTTTATAAAAACAAACTTGGATTTGAGATTGGCGACGACATGACGATAGAGGGAGGGTTCCGTTGGTTAACTGTTTACCCAAAGTCCCAACCAAAACTCCAGCTAGTATTGGCGGAACCTAAAGAGGGGCCAATGTTTACTAAGGATGCGTCTGAAAAAATACGCAGTCTGATTGAAGACGGCGCATTTGGGGTCGGTGTATTTGAAACAGATGATTGCCAAAAAACGTATGATGAACTTGTTGCTAAAGGTGTTGAATTTACCCAAGCACCTACAGAACAGCTTTATGGTGTTGAGGCTATGGGTAAAGACAACTCTGGTAATTGGTTTAGTTTGGTTCAGCAAGCCAAGTAAAATATAACAATTTACTTGAGAGAGACTTGCTCTCTGCGGTGTTTGGTTTGTGGCGAATGCCACAAGCCTTACACCGCTACGGTAAGTTCCTCAGCTTGAGCGTTATACATTTTTTTGCAATATAGGCTTTTTTTGTGAAGTGCAGACCTAAGGCATTTTATTTGACATCAATCCTCCTCGTCGTGCTGCTATTCCTCATGTCTTGTGCGAATGAGGAGAGCATGAGCGAGTCGGAGTCCATAGAGTTCCTTGAAAAATATTTTGTGTATAGAAACGCGATGAGTTCCATAAGCGGTGTTGTTCGCAAGTCTGGGTTTCAGGGCGCAACTGAGGTAGTGAAATCTATAGAATTTAGGTAGCCTGAAACAATGATGGCTTCTGATTGGCTTAACTATTTAATAATGGAGTTTGATGCTCGAATCGCCTTTCTCGTTAGTCAAAGTGCCTCTGGAGTAATATACGTTAAGTATCAGTCATTTGATACATGAAGTGATGTCGTGTACGTGAGCACCTCGCGTAATTTTCGGACGAATACGCTAAGAATTGAGTATGTTGAATCAGAGGGATTGTACCGCCTAACAGAAACAACCAGCGGTACTTAGTATACTTTTGCCCCTGTCGAAAAGCACTGCGATTCAAGCAGAGTTGGGGTCGATTTCATTTTCATATCTCCCAACGACTTCAAGCAAGCTCCCGCTATAATAGGCAGATCAAGTCATTTTCTCGGAAAGCGTATGGGGCAGCAGTGGGACGCTACCGATTAATTCTCGTTTCATAATTGGTATCTGCCACGATTAGTTAAAAATGTATTTGTGGGAGTCCCGGATGAAATTATTCAGCGCGGAAATCGCCGTGAAGAATTTTTCTTTTCCGATGATGATTGCCATGCCGATTTAAATTGGTTGTAAGCGTATCGTCGCAAGCATCAAGTCTATGTTTAAGCCTATTACCTGATGACGAATCAGAAAAAGGGTAGCGTTGCCTTTTGTACAAGTACAAGCTCAGGGCGCACCGACTTGAATAGCTTGAAAGAGATTCTACCCATCTTATTTTTATAATAAGAATAAAACTTTTGATTAAAGATGCCTTCAGAATTGTTTGTTTAAATGGCGCGTTAATTTTATTGGTAAGAAGAGCAGGATAAGATCTAAATTAAATCGTGGAAACATTACTTCTTATAAAACAAAAACGTCATGGAGCTTTATCAAAATGTCAATTCATTCACTAAAACAAGAACAACGTAATTCAATGTCATCGATTCCGCAAGAGATGAAATCAGATGAGGCAAAAAAACTATTTATAATTTTAAGCACCGGTATGCAAGACGCTGGTAAAAAAGCAACCTTAGCGTTTTCTGCTGCCTGCTCTGCATTGGCATTGGATAAATCCGTTAGCGTATTCTTAATTGGTGATGGTGTGGTATGGGCCGATCAAAACATAACAAAAGAGATCATTACACCCGGTTTCCCACCACTAGATAGTTTAATTGATAATTATATCGAATTTGGTGGACACCTTGCTATGTGTTCAGCGTGTGCCAGTGATGAAGGTGCTTGCGGTATTGAAGAATATCGTCTTCTGAAATCTCCGAGCTTACGCGCGGAAGTGCAAGTGCAAGGTTTTGCAACCATTATGGAAAATGTATTTTCGGGTTCAAATCTAAGCTTTTAGTCCACTAAAATGAGGTAGCATTTTGCTACCTCCTGAGAAAAAGAACGACTTATCATTCGAACGATTCATCAGATCGGCTGTTTTTTTACTTAATTCGAATCATGTTCGCCAACTGTCGAATTTGTTTCAAGACCAGCAACACCCCGAAAGCAAATCAGATATTGAAATTCGCGCACGGCCTTATCGAAACGCTTGACGGCTAAAATGCAACAATATAAAGGATTGTCTGAATTTTTCTTTGAGAACACCAAGGCATGGTTACTTAAGATGTTTTGTTTGAGTGTTGATGGATTTATCTCAGGAAGTTTTTTTTCACATCCTTAGAGTATTGTCAGTGTTCAGCGATTTCTAATTTTGGAGAAAACCAAGCTCTGTTGGCAGCTTTCATCAATTGATAAAGAAACGCTTGAGTCGTCGCTACATACTCCCAGTAACCGGTGATAAACTGCATTATTTACCGCTCACAATCACAACAGACATGCAGCCCGTATTTTTTATCTCGTTTGATATATTGTAGGCATACGCGATTCGTTTATTACTCTTCACAGAAAGAAGCTCCGCCACTGCTGCCAGACGCCCTCTAAACCTGACAAATCGGTAACTCAAGGCGATTTCTGGTATTACATATTCAGTAAAAGAATAGCTACCAATATGGTAGATTGTACTTTCGATGCCTTTTTCTTTTTCATAACCATAAACTTGTATCCTCGAACAGTAAAGTTCTTCACTCATCCGCGTTGAAAGCGCATCGAGATCAAGCTTAATATAAGCCCTGACGTTTTGAGCATCTTCTAAAATACTCGGCACAGTAAGCTTCAACTCGGTTTGGCTAATCCTTTTGGCAAGGGAATTATTACTCATTGCGACACGCGCTATAAATTGCTCAAACGTTTCCCCCCTAGCCACGGCCTCGCGGAGTAAGGACTCAGGAATCGGTGTATGCCACTCAGAAAGTGGACCCGGTGAACAGGCAATAACATTTGTATGTTTAAATAATAGTGCCGCGGGCAAGCAACCTGAAATCTGCACCAACTTTCTTCTGTTCATAAGTCTAACTCTGTACCTTATTGTTCATGTTCCAAAATAGGTAACCCACAAGTACTCCGGTTAAAAAGTTCTGCGATAAAATTTCAAAGGTGTGAGCTACTACCAGCGGTGTCGGCAGAATATGAGATACCGTTACCAACGCAACCAGACCACCAATCCAGAACATGCTTATACCACAGGTCAACGCCAATTGTTTACGACTGTAATTTGTCATGAAGGCAAACATGACGACGGACAATACCATGATTGGCGCTCGTATTAGTTCAATCTTGAAAATTAGTCCAGGTGGTGGCACCGTTAAACCTTCAATTCCCGCTTCATAATAAGGTGCAGTAAACAACAAGTAAAAAATCATCCCGAAGAGATAATAGGTAATCAAATAAACAATGCTACCCACCAATAAACGCCAGGTCCACGAGAACCAACGTCGTGATTTCAGACGAATTTGAATATCCGCTACACTCGAAGTATTGGCCGCTAAGGCAGTAATTAGCCCCGCAGCCAACAAGCTGAATATTAATTGAATCAGCATATCCACAACTAAAGATCCGCTAGTCAGCTCTGGCGCGAAAAAATGTCCTTCAAAACTGGCCGAAGCGAAATTACCAAAGATCAACACAAACCAAAGAAAAAAATGCTGCTGCCTTGAGGCCTGGATGTTTCCTGCGAGGTAAGTAAATAATGTAAACATCAATAAGGCGGACAAACCACTACCCCATAGGTTGCTTACCTGTCGCCTTTCCATTGGTATTTGAGCAATATCGAGAAGAGCCGGAGTCAAAAAATATTGAACCAACGAATAAACTGCCGTGGCAAATAAAAGCGTCTTGAAGTAGGCGCCAGTTCGTGAATTCATGAGAATTTCCTGAGCAATCGTTTGATGAATGAAATTACCCGTTGTGGATGCACACAGTGAGCCGACAAGCATGCATAGAAACTCGTTTCGTTTTAATCGATTGGGACTAGGTAAATAGTGAACAAGATATATTACGGACACCAATGGACATACCACGCAGAATGAGGTAATCGAACTCGATTCTGTTTGTTCTGTCATCCGGCAACCCGATAGGAATTCTATAGTTTATCTTTAATATTTTCATCGCAGGTGTCTAATCGGCCATATTGTTACTGAAACACGGCGTATTTAGCCGCAACCAAACAACGTTAGCAGTCATCTGTTCTTAAAAAAAGGGTTTATCGTTTATAAAAAGCAGATTTTGTTTTTGTACAATAAGCCTTCCGCTTGGCTTAATCACGATTTCCCTTCGCATCCATACTTAACTATTTTCTTGCAATTGTCGGTAAATCGTTATGCAAATAACCCGTGAAGTTTTTTGAATACTTGTCGCGGTAATCTTTTGGTGTGTACCCCGTCCAACGCTTGAAGGCGGAGTAAAATGCGGACACACCTTTATAGCCGAGTATTTCTGCTATTTCAGCAATAGGCGTATCACCGTTTCGCAGTGTCAGCGTCGCATGATATTGCCGCACCTCATCCCAGATTTCGCTAAAGCTACTATCCTCCGAATTCAGTCTTCGCTGTAAATTACGACTCGAAACGCACATGATTTTTGCAACCGATTCAAGCGTAGGTAATGTCTTGCGGTAAAGTAATCGCTCCAGCGTATAGCGAACGTCATCGGTGAACGGGCGCTCGAAATGATGTGCACGAACGTAAAATGAAACAAGCTTGAGCAAGGTTGCGTGTAGTTGGTCGTCGCGCTTGGGTCCAATTATCGCTTTCCACTCTGACGGCAGCCTCATCAAATTCATCGGTTGTTCAAAGCAAACAGAACAACCAAAGAATTTTTCATAGGCAGAGAGTTCTCCCTGTTGCGCATGTGCAAAACACAGCTCTGTCGCTTGAACCGACTTACCAATATAACTTTGAATAACATGAAACGTTTGCGCCATCCAATATTCGACATAATTATTCATGCTACCCCATTGAGAACTCACAGGTCTCAGAAAATAACTTATTGTCGATTGCTCTTCGACAAATCCTGCGACTAGATGCGAGTCACCTTCATTGCCGTTAGTTAAACCAATGATGAGTTCAAATAGGTGATCCATATCGGCTGCCGTGTCCATTGCATAACCACCGATACTCCAATGAGAGGGATGAAAGGATTGAGAACCAAGATAAAAACCGATATTTCTAATTTTGGAAATTTGCGCGATTTCCTCGATCATGTTCATAACCGGGTCAACCTCTACCCATCCAAAAGGATCGGCTAGGTCTTTTTCGCTTATGCCATATTTTTTAGCAAGACGATCTACCTGAATTCCCGAAGATTCCGCTTGACGAAGAAGGTTATTCGGCACAAGTGAGGTTGTGTAATATTTTATATCTTTCATAAATGGCAAGGCTTAACTTCATCAGATATGAGAAAACCATTATAAGACAAATTACTCAAGTCCTTGGTTCTAAGTCTACAATCAGCGAAATAAGGCGTTGAAACGAAATAGTCTGTCGCCTATTCGCAATCCATCTATGGCGGACATGTCCGAAAAATACTTAGGTCATTGTTTGGATTAGGAGGCTTCATGCGCTCAACTGCAATATTCTTAGCATCGCTAATTTTGTTGGTTTTTATCTCGGGTTGTTCCATCGGCCAACTTAAGCCCCCCAAACTAAATGAGAACCCTGCTGCCGTAATCTTTTCTGTTTATATTCTGGAAACATCGACAAAGGGAGAAGCGAAGGCCTTGGAGCATGTTTCACTCACCGGCGTTAGGCTGGTAGAAGAAGATAAAAAGACCGGAGAAGTGGTCTACGCCAGAATTGACGATGACAATTATAAGATATTCGGCCACAACGTTATCGCGGTAACCGGACTGACGCCGGGAAAGAAATATAGTTTGGCCTATATTGCATTTGAACAAAAGCAGGCAAATGCCAAAGTTTTGCACGCCTACAATCTTGATTACAAAACCACACTCAAAAAGACGCCGCTGGTAGCGAAAAAAGGAAAAGTGACCTTTGCAGGGGTGCAGGGAGTCAACATCCGGGTACGAAAGAAAAGGACGTTTACTGCCCCAAGACAAATCAGTCTTGAAGTGATTAAAGGCGAAAAGGCTCTGGCTCAACTAAGCGAAGCGGGAATCTATGGCACCTATACAACTTGGGCAAAACAAGCAATTTTTGGCTACGGTAAGAAACACGATGCCAAAGCAGCGGAGAAGAATGCTCTGGAATCCGTGTTATTCTTGCAAAAAGATCCTTACTGGAAACAGGCCATACAGAATGCATTGAAGCAATGTCGATGTGCCTAAACTCGCTATTTCGTGCTTAGATTGATCAACCAATTTTGATGTATCCATTGAGAAGGAGCATGAAAAGCCAGGCTCAGACGCCCTGCCTTATTTCAGCGGTGTTAAATGGGAGAGCTGACAATTAATTGGGACAGTCAATTGCCAATACGAAACTGTCATCTAGCGGTATTTCAAACTTTCAAGGCAATTATGATTACTACTTGCAATTGGCGGGGCAGAGGCAAGTTATTAATTATTTATGGTTGAGGCAATATTTACAAAAGAAAGTGGTTTTGTTAATGGGTAACGACTCGTAAATTGCTTTTAGAAAAACTAATTAGGCCAAACAAGGAAGTTTTATCCACCTCGTGGTTGCGCAAAAAACAAAATCGGTTATGTTCTCCAAAACATTCAAGGCATTTTTTGTGTTGATAAGCAAATGAAGATAGCATCAATGAAATCAAACAAAGAATCTTAGAGCACAGGTTTTGTATTTTGCGTTGTTGGTAATCCTAATTTTAGGTTTCAAGAAGACAGCGCTCAAGTTTCATTGCCATCGAATACGGGCCGTGAGCACTCCGTTTATACTCATTTTACTCGTGATTTTGGCTAAAAAAATTCCCACATTTTTGAAACATGTGTTCCGTTTTCTTTTTCCCAGCGAATCAACAGAATTTAATCAAATACAAAAACTTGTCGTTACACATGATTGATGGCCGGGTTTCCCAACATCCTCATGACTTCATTGAAAGATGTAAGAAACTTCGGTATACCTTAAGAAAACAGAGACTTGTGTTTTGCACTTGGGTACAAGCTAGTCAGTTCGTATCAGGAGTTTGAATAATGAAGAAAAAATACAAATTATATATTGGATTGTTAGCATTTCTAGTCGAGATTATTGGCACTGTCAATGCGGATAATTCTCATGCACATTTTGCGGGAGAAGCATTCGCCGATATAAATCATTCGGTCAATATGCCAGAAGAGTGGAAGCAAGCTAAAGTAGATCATGGAAAAAACTATCCCAATCACGACTTGGTGATTGCATTGGATCAGCAGCTTTATCCTGCGCTAAAACCAATGATTGATACTTGGGCAAAGGCTAAAAACATTAAGGTTGGGATTAAAGAAGGAACCTGCGGTATTTCTTACAAAATGATTAAGCAAAAAGTGGCCGATATTGGTGGATTTTGTTGTCCAGCGGGTATGAATGATCGATTTCCTGGTTTGAAGTTTCATACATTGGGAATCGCACCCATTGTGCTACTCACGCATCCAGAAAATCCAGTAGAAAATATTTCGTTGAATGATGCACGAAAAGTTTTCACAGGAGACATCAAAACCTGGTCAGAAATACCCGGTACAGCAAATCAAAAAAACGAATTTATTCAAAGTTTACAACCAGTAACTCGACAACATTGCAAATCTAGGCCCGGGCATTGGCGACTTCTTGTTGGATCACCTGATCACTTTAGTTCGCGTATTATTGATGTAGGCTCCATCGCTGATGTGATTTCACAAACAGCGGGAGGAAAAGGCGTGTTGAGCTATGAGGTTCAGTGGCAAGTGCTACATTTTCGCAACAATGGTGAAGTGAAGGAGCTAAGCATTGATAATGAAAGCGCCAATGATCGCAGCGCATTGCTTGCAAATCGCTACCCGCTCTATCGTGTGTACAATATTACAACTTGGGAAGATCAACATACACGTAATCCATTGGCGCAAGAACTGGTTCAAATGCTTCTTACTAAAGTTAAAAGTTTACCGTCTGAATTCTCGATTCTGCCCCACGAGGAATTGCGCCAAGCCGGTTGGAAGTTTAGAGAGAATGAATTGATTGGAGAGCCAAACGATTCTGTCGCTAGCACAAAATAATGTTACGTCCTAATATTCCTGCTGTCTCAATGACTCGCTTTGCGAGTCGTTGGCCATTAGCGATCAAAACGCTTATCGCGACAGTTTTCATTTCTGCACTTGCTTGGTTTGTTACTGATCGAGTGATTTTTTCATCCTTAAGTAATTATTTTGAACTACAACTTACCGAACGCCTATCCGGACAAGCCGGTCAGGATCGAGTACATTTTTATGATCATGTGCAAAACTATCAACATACGGCTGAGTTATTCTCTGAACACTATTTTTTAGTAAAAGCGGTGGGCGATATCAGCAATGCCTATTCCAAGCGTGGAGAACAAGTACTTTTTCATGAACAACCGCCTGAGTGGCTACCCAGTAAATCAGTCATACGCAGTCTAGTTGTACCAAGGTTTCTAGTTCTACTCAAGAATGGCAAAGCAATGGAAGCCTATAACGAGGGTAGTGTACCTATTCCAGAGGCGTTTCTAAATGCTGAAGAGTTGTTGCATAGCATGAGTGAGTATCATAGCTATTTAACGATGATCAATGGGGAGGCGTATATTGTCGCGGGGAATAAAGTAAAAGCAACGGTTGGGCACAACATTCAACTGATACTCGCATCGCCAATTGATGAGTATTTTCTAAATAAATCGCTGCAACCCGGTGGGAGTCTCAATCAAGTTGCACTAGTGAGTGAAGATAGTCAAACCATTATGGCAAGTACTGATGCCGTCATGTTGAAACAAGGCATGTCACTAGAGGAAATTGAACAGCAGTACTTGGTTATTGGTAAAGGTTTTTTTGATGATGGTGATTGGGATGTTTCTTTTTCAATGGTTTCACTAAGCCCCTATAAAGAAGTAAAAAAATACACTCAGGATGTTCTAGTCGAGGCACGAAAACAACAACTAAATATGGTGGGCGTGTTAGTTGTGGTTTTTATGGTTTTGATCTATTCACTAACGCGACGGGTGTCGTGGCTGACACAGCAAGTTTCTCATTTCTATAAAGGCATTGGTATGAATACAAGTGTAGACTTGAGAAAAGGGGATGAGCTTTGCAAATTACAAAACTGTTTTCACTATTTGGCGGAGGAAGTCTATTCGCAAACGGCTGCGCTTGAATACCAGGCCACGCACGATGATTTAACCAAATTACCAAATCGAGCCGCTATGCAACAGAAACTTAAAGGCTTGCTGGCGAGTGAAGAAAGTGGTTGCTGTATGTCGGTGTTCATCATGGATTTAAACAAGTTTAAACCCGTGAATGATACTTATGGGCATCATATTGGTGACGAACTTCTAATTGAAGTTGCAAAACGGATATCAACTATTTTACCTGAAGGTTGCACCCTTTATCGTTTAGGTGGTGATGAGTTTGCGCTAATTTGCGAAATGCAGAAAAGCAAAACTACCATTGGTTTGAAACACGGTAGTAGCACGCAGTGTGAAGTGGAAGAAGAGATTACGAGTATTGCGAATTTGATTGCGCAAGAAACTGACAAAGACTTTTCTGTGAGTGACATCACGTTGCATATTGGTATCAGTATCGGTATCTCAATTTTTCCGCAACATGGCGACAACAGTTGGTTGTTAATGAAACATGCAGATATTGCAATGTACAAAGCCAAAAATAATAACAGTGGCTATCAAGTGTTTAACACAAAAATGTTAGATCGTGATAATCCTTTCCTGGAAAAAAAATAATTTAACTAAAAAACAAATAAACAAAAATGGTGGACCTTAAGCGGTAAAAAATGAGGCTGTCCTAGCAACTAGTCAGGTACGTCTAGTATGTGCAATTCACACATCTAAGATGTGACTAAATTATTTCATAGTCAATACTGATACGATTTGCGGCAACAGGACGAAATAACTCATTGGCAAAGGCAACATGGTCGGCATGATCACGATAACTAACAATCACATTCGGGTGACAAAATCTCACAAGCCAGGTGAAACGATATTGAGCATCTTGTGCGATGGCTTCGCCAATATCAACACGGCGTACACCAGGAATTTTACTCAAAATCTCTTGGCCTTTAAACATCATCTCATGAGCTTCTTTGTCGTTAATTTCAGAGGTGTTAAAAATAATTAAATGTTCAACCCCCGTCCAAGGTGAACAATGAGCGCTTAAGTCGTCGGCTTTATTCGTGGCGGCGGTGTAGTGAATACAGCTTGCGATGATTTCTGAAAACGTATCAGCAATAACGTGTCTACATGCATCTAACGTAGTCTTTGAGAAATTCACTTTCAATAAACCTTGTTCTATTGCTTCACGTACACAGACCTGATCATAGTCAATTTGATAATCAATACTGAAACCAATCTGCAGGGAGGGTTTCAAGCTTTTTAATTGTGTAAGTTGGTTTTCACTTGAAGCGCTGTCGATATCTAGATGGAGCAACCTAATATTGGTTTTGTTAATTAAATTGAAGGTGAAATCTGAACAATAATGACTCGCTAGCTGAAGTTCAAAGTGAGTTCCGCAATCCTGGTTGATTTGCTGAACATCAAGAAAGTGTTGATTACTCAAATTAAAAGGTGACGATTCAGCGTTAAAGGAAGTGGCGTTACAGCCTTGTCGAATGGCGGTTGTCGTCGACTCAGCATTATTGCAATTCTGAACTTGTATGGCCACAAGGGTTTCACTTTGCTGCGCTGCATTTTCAATTGCGATTAATAATGCATTAAACTGAAAGTTATTATGCTTACAGTAATCCACATAAAGCATCAGCGGCGCATTGCAGTGTTCAGCTGTGCTGAGTATCATTTCTAAGTGATCAAGGCTCGTGACTTCAAATGCCGGGATGGCAAAGCCTTGTTGTTCTGCAAAATCGAGCATGTCGTGTAAATCTACAATCGCCATGTTCAAACCTCGTTCATTTCATTACTGCTACAAACTCAATAAATAAGGCTAGGTTTGTGAATAAGCTAAGCAAGAAAATTCGTGTGCAAGCTGGGAATAACTTGCACACGGTAGCAAGGCTACTCGGAGGATTCTTGCAAAAGCTAATGGCATAGCACGTTATTAACCTCTGCGTGAAATGTAGCCTACATGTCTTTCCAAACTAAATAAAATCGAATAATATCTAGTTATTCATCGAAAAAAACGAAGTGTAGGGTTTTATGAACTATAAGCATTTGAATTACTTCTGGATGGTGGCTAAACAGGGCAGTATCGCCAAGGCCAGCGAACAATTACACCTGACACCACAAACCATTAGCGGTCAATTAAGCACCTTCGAAAAACAACTAGGTAGTGCTCTGTTTGTGCGTAGCGGTCGAAATCTAGAGTTAACTGACCTGGGACGTATGGTTTTAAGTTACGCTGAAGAAATATTTTCCCTGGGGGGCGAACTAGAGGAAACCGTGCGTAATTTGTCCAAAGATCGACAGCTAGTATTAAGCGTCGGCGTGGCCGATGTCGTACCTAAATCGACAGCACATCAATTGCTCGCGCCCGTTTTGCACTTGCAGCAACCAGTGCGTTTAATCTGTAAAGAGGGCAGTGTGGATGAATTATTGGCAAGCTTAGCCATTCATAAATTAGATCTGGTTATCGCTGATGGGCCCATACCGCAACGAGTGAGTATACGCGGTTATAATCATTTTCTTGGGGAGAGTAGTATTAGCTTTTTTGCAAGCAAACCGCTAGCAAGCACACTCAATGGTGAATTCCCAACATTTTTAGACCAGGCACCACTACTCATTCCAAGTCACACCTCGGTGGTGCGCAGTCGTTTAATGAAGTGGCTCGATAAACAACATCTTTTCCCACGCATCGTCGGCGAGTTTGAAGACAGTGCCTTGATGAAAGCTTTTGGACGTGGAGGCGCAGGCATTTTTATTGCGCCTTCAGCAATCGCACAAGAGGTAGAAAAACAATATGGGGTAAAGTGTATCGGTACGGCCAACGAAATTAATGATCAATTTTATGCGATCACAATGGAAAGAAAAATTTCACATCCCGCAGTGGTTGCGATCACACAAAAAGCACGGCAGTGGTTGACTTAAGTTAGCGTAAAACAAAATGACAGAAATGTTGGGCGAGCACACAGGTTTATTAATTTCTGACATGCCGAACATTGATGAGTTTTAAGTTCTTAAGCCTTAAAAATTTGCGCGCATCAAGCTACAAATTTGAGTAAGTCATTTGATATTTTTTGTTTGTATCACAATCGTTTCTTTGTTGTTTATTGATCAATAACTGGCGATGCATGCAGGTATAACACACAGCCAAAGTTGAGTGACACAGCAAAAAATTCACTGGCTTGTTTAATACATCAGGGGTGGCTGTATAAGTCCGCACAACTAAAATAAGGTTATTAATAACGAGATAAGTATCTGTTTTAATGTTGAAAAATAATCCTTTTTAGACGTGGTGGAAATGAGAGTTATACAGCGTATAATGAAAAATTTGGAGTTATACAGCCAAATGGCTGTATTTGCCACTGATGGAGTGGCTGTATAATCACTGTTAGCCATCAAAAAGAATCAGGGAGAAAAAGTTGAGAGTACCAGCGGTCTGCGATAATTGTGGAGCAATTTTCCCTTCAACATATGAAGTAAACAACTCTACAAATATTACATTTAGCGGTTGTGCCTCTGGGCCATGTCCTGCATGTGGTCATATGGGCCATATTCCTGATGGCGTATATAATTTTATTGGAAACACAATTGAACTATTAAGCGGCCCTGCAAGAACCGTAGCTGAACTACAGAGATTAGCTGCCATTCTTAAAAACGCAAAAGAAAAACAATCTTCTCATCAAGAAATATCAAAGGAAATTGATAAAGAGCTTCCTGAATTATCATCCCTAAAAGATATTCTTCCTAAAACCAGAACTGAACTATACGCATTTATTGCAATAGTAATATCAGTCATTGCATTACTAGCTAATCAACCTCAGTCAAAAGAGCCGCAGAAGATTGAAGTTAATAATGTTATAAATAACATTTACCAACAACTGCCACAAACGCCTGAAACTAAAAATCCAATTCAAAAAAAAAGTAAGAAAGTTGGTCGTAACGAACCCTGTCCATGCGGAAGCGGTAAAAAGTATAAGAAATGTTGTTTAAACAAAAAATAATGGCTAACAAGCGCATCGTGCGGGACTGCCAAACACGCCGCTTCGCTCTGTGTTTGTCAGCCCCACATGCGAAACGTTAGGCCTGACTAGTGTTTATTAGAATCAATAAGACAGTGCAATATTTAGAAAAATACTTGAGAATTAACTATGTCAACTGATTGCGAGCATTTAGCTATTCTTCGATGTCAAACTTGGAATGTTTGGCCTGAAAAAACAGGTGTAGAATATCAATCGCTATCAATTGAATATGGCGAAAAAAAACCTCTTCATGCGAAACTAATATTAGTTTCATACGACCAGCGAACTAAAACTGAGCGTTACGATAAAGAAGATACAAAACTTGGTCCTCTAGTTTGGAATGGTGATGTTCATGGGTTGCTTAAAGTTAGAAACACTGTATTGAAAGCACCTGAGGATATAGTAGAGGTATCTCTTGGGCATAGGCACACTCAGCGTGGCGAAGTCGATATATTTATT
>JAOUJM010000357.1 GCA_029883265.1 Gammaproteobacteria bacterium | reverse complement strand
ACTTTAGGTCGCGATGCAGATTTATGTTTAGGAATAATGAGCAAGTATGCACGTTAGATGAATGTATAATAATTCAAATAGAATGAAAGGAATCGGGTATGAGATTTGTGTTGCTTGTTTGTCTTATTTTCTTTTTCAATAACATTCTCGCGCAACCCGACACCTCCTGTGATTTTCCGCCCGTATTGGGTAGTGAAGAAAATTTCAAACGGGTTGATCTATGTCTGAACATCATATTAGATAACCTGGAACAAAATCCTCAGCTTGGTCATGAGTTCACTGTTAAGTACATTAAAGAACTATTGCCCACAACCACCAGCAGCTACAACCAACAAATTAAATCTTACCCGTGGACAGCCGACTATGGAAAAGTTGCAGATATAATCAGCTTGATGGGTAGTCAGAAGTTAATGCAAGGTTTTGTGGACTTTCGCGTGGCTAGCGCTGGTTCAGCTGATGAAAGCTTGTCGTTTGCGTTCGCTAAATTGTATTGGTTACAGGCTCCCATCATGTTGGAGTTGATAGCGAGCTATCCTAATACGATCCAGATTAAACTGATCAACAGTCTTGTATGGGGTTTGGCTAATAACTTCTACCCTCATATCAATCTCGAAAATTATCAACGCTTAATTGTGGGTTCACATTGGCAGTTGTTAGAAGCTGAACATGTGAACCGGAGTTTAAGTTTGCGGATTGAGCAAGAACTAGCATTACTGTTGAAACAAACGGAGCTGGCAAAATAGAAGTTTCTAAAAGACGAAACTGTTTTTTTCAGATAGATTGCCTCAAGGGCTAATTTCATTTTGGTGAATTAATATGATACATCATAGAAAATTGTTTATCCTCTTCTTAATTTTAATACCGTGCGCGGGCACACTTTCTGCCGAGTCGGAAATTTCCGAAGTTTCGTTACAAGCTGAGATTTATGGATTTGATCAAAATGATCGAATGGTGAAACAGTATAAAGTTTTGAAGAGTTATAATATCCATCTCGGACGAAATCCTGAAGTGGCTAAATTGCATGTAACAGTGAAAGGCACGGGGGACACGCAACTAGTCGTCGATCTTGTGCCGGTAGTCGGTTTAACGGGTTGGGCGCAGCGTGAAGGCATTACTGACACCAAGCTATTGACTGAATCTAAAACGAAAATGGTTTCGATTCAGCGCCTGCAGAAATCCTTAAAGCTAAATATTGAATCGAGTGAAGTGGTGTTTCCAATTAATTTGGCGGCTATTATTGAACAATTTACACAAAAACAGTTATGGCCGGTGGAATTGCACTTTAATGCTGGCTTATTTCCAACGGCTGATGAAACATCGTTGGCAAATAATTCGAAACAATTTATTTTGACGCTCGATCCACCGGATTAGTGATGGCTGTTACAGGGCCAGCGCTGTTCTAAGCAGAAGTATTTCAAAGATCTTATTCTATTGGGCACAAGTGCCACTCCTAACGGGCTTCATCCACTAGTTAGGGAATAGGTGCCAGAGCACAGTTTTTTCTAACATTGCCACAACTGTGCTCTGGTACCTATTTCTTAACTGAGTTTGGGCAGATTTTCGACGAATAGTATAAATATATCACCCATCACAGTTCCTCTAAGTATACATGGTATAGATATGTTGAGTTTTGTGTATCCGCAGGCGACACTAGAGCCATGTAAACACAAAACAATACGAAGTTCATAATGAAAAAAATTAGCATCGCACTTACTCTTATCTCTGCTTTGAATATTCCACTTGCTGGCCAAGCTGATGAGGCAATCAAGGACAATGGCAAGCCTTCTATCGCTGTCGGCGCCACCATTGGCTATGTCGAAACAACTGGTCTTAGCTTTCGGAAATATTTTGGTGATAGTTATATTCAAACCAATTTTGCTGGTTTTGTTGATAAAGACAAAGGTGAAGAATACATCGCGGCATCGTTATCCTATGGCCATTATCTAAATCAATTTGACTTAGGCAAGCGGCGTACACCAGTGGGGCTGAAATTTGTTGCGGGGGTGGAAGCGGAACATGATTCAAGTAATAACGAAGGCGTGAATCTTGATGGTATAGATGCCGAACAGGAAATTCATACTGGTGCCGGTATAGGTTTCGAGTTTGGCAATCCCACCCGACGCGGTTTAGTGTTTACAGTGGATGTGCTCTATACCGCTGGTTTCCGTGATTTTCACGCAAAAGAGTTCCGCACCTTGAAGCTACTGCCTTCAGCTTCAATTCACTACAACATGTAGTTTGTTAAAAACAATGAGGCAATTCTTTATTACTTCCTATCGATCATTGTTCATCATTGTGCCGCTTAACAAAACTAAGCGGCACGACTTGTTCAAAAAATAGGTGCCAGAGCACGGTTGTTGCTGCCCCCGTTTAACAAGCTCAGATACACTTACGTGCTTCGACGCGCGTTGCCTTCGATACTGACAAATTCCTATTCTTTAATGAGATCGGTTTCCCTTTGCATTTCGTCTCTTCCTAACAAATCATAATATGTAAACACTGCTATGGATACCGGCCTAAAATCCGCCGCAATCCAAACAACTAAAATTTAAAACGAACGCCATATTTAGCTTATCTATGGCCTTTCCCTCGTAAATCCTTTCTTGAATAATTCACAAAAACAGCCGATAATAAATAATGCGCATAGTAAACGCGCATAAATGATGAGGGTCTATTACACCATGAATAATCCGCATTATTCCAAGGCAGTAAAAAAAGCAGTAAATGTGACGGTAAACAAAGAGTTGTTAGAGCTTGCCAAAGAGATGAAGATCAATCTGTCAGCGACACTTGAGCAAGCACTTGTGAAAGCGATTCAAGAAGAAAGATCAAAACAATGGTTGGCGGTTAACGAGTCGGCGATTGAAGAATATAACCAAAAAGTAGATGAGAATGGTGTTTTTAGTGACGGTTTACGGAAATTTTGATGGGGCAATTTTCTCTCTACACCAATCCAAACCCCGCAAGCAGAAAAGAGTTTCCATATCTGCTTGATGTGCAAACCGATTTGCTGCGCAATCTAAACACACGTGTGGTTATCCCGGTTTCTACCAGAGTAAAAAAGCCGATTTCTCACTTATGCCCTACGATCAAATTGGGTGACAAAAACTTGGTGCTAATGACGCAACAATTAGCCGCAATTCCAAAGAACAAAATAGGCAAACCCGTCGCTGATTTATCACTTGAGCGCAATCAGATTATCGCAGCACTGGATTTTTTGTTTACAGGATTTTAAAGCGAAGCTCAAAATCCTGGGTCAGAAAATCCTGGGTCAGAGAACAATTGATTCTAATATTCGTGCTCGTTTATATTGGCAACAATTGTTCTCTACTTCGGTTTGTTTTACCAAGTTATTTCTTCCCCCAAATTTCCTCCAATCGCTGATCACGATCACAATTCCAGCGATAAACTTTATAGCGCACAGGATTGTTTTTGTAGAAGTCTTGATGATAACTTTCTCGTCCTCTGATCGGATAGAATTTGCTTATTGGTAAAATCGGTGTGACCTCGGTTTGTTTGCAAAAATGTTTGATCACCTTATCGCGTGAGGTTTGTGCGAGTTTTCCTTCTTGTTTGTTCGCGACAAAAATGGCGCGTAAATAGGTATGACCTTTATTGCAAAACTGACCTTTTGCATCAAACGGATCGTTGTTGACCCAGAAGTGATTGAGTAAGTCTTCATAGCTCACGATCTTGGTCATAAATTGTTGTAGCTCAAATCTAAACTGACAGGCATCTTAAAAAATGGGTAACTGTCAGATTGGGTCTGAGCTACTACATCTAAAACTATTGCCCTCTGCTTCAATTCACTACAACATGTAAATAAACTT